>JASLGI010000221.1 GCA_030149685.1 Bacillaceae bacterium
TTCAAGATGAGACTTCTCATTACGCAAGTAAGTAAGACCCCTCAAAGATGATGAGGTAGATAGGTTCGAAGTGGAAGCTTAGTGATAAGTGGAGCAGACGAATACTAATCGGTCGAGGACTTAACCTTATGTTTGATTATGGCAGCATCAATGATCAGTTTTATTCAGTTTTGAATGAATTTCATTCTTTGTTTAGTGACAATGGCGAAGAGGTCACACCCGTTCCCATACCGAACACGGTAGTTAAGCTCTTCAGCGCCGATGGTAGTAGGCTGTAGTGGCCTGTGAGAGTAGGTCGTTGCTAATCAAATGAAACCGATGTATATTTATTATACATCGGTCTTTTTTTATACTTTTTTAAATAAAGAAGTAATGTTGCCATGACTTTTTCATATTCTTTAGAAGAACTCAAGAAGATTTCTTGAAGTCTACTTGACATGTCTGTCACTCGCTGATAATATTTTAATAATATTCTATTTTACTGTAATTGAAGTGAGTGAAGACTCACTTGATGAAAAGCGTACTCTTTTCAACTATGAAAGGAACGTTTAAATTTTATTTAGGAGGAATTACAACGATGAGCAAGTGGGAAACGAAATTTCAACGTGAAGGATTAACTTTTGATGACGTGTTATTAATTCCAGGAGCATCTGATGTATTACCGAAAGATGTTTCAATGTCTGTTGATTTAACAGAGAAGATCCGTTTAAACATTCCTATTGTAAGTGCAGGAATGGATACTGTTACTGAATCACGTATGGCGATCGCGATGGCACGCCAAGGTGGAATCGGTGTGATTCATAAAAATATGAGCATCGAGGAGCAAGCAGAGCAAGTAGTTACTGTAAAACGTTCAGAAAACGGCGTTATTACAAACCCATTCTTCTTAACTCCTGAACACCAAGTATATGATGCAGAACATTTAATGGGGAAATATCGTATTTCAGGTGTACCGATCGTAGATACGATGGAAAATCAGAAACTCGTCGGTATTATTACAAACCGTGACCTTCGCTTTATTGAAGATTATTCAACAGAGATCAGTGAAGTAATGACAAAAGACGGTCTTGTAACAGCACCAGTAGGTACGACATTAAAAGAAGCAGAAGGAATTTTACAACAACACCGTATCGAGAAGTTACCACTTGTCGACGATGACAATACATTAAAAGGTCTTATTACAATTAAAGACTTAGAAAAAGTAATGGAGTATCCGAATGCAGCAAAAGATGAGCAAGGACGTTTACTCGTTGGAGCAGCAGTAGGTGTTACTTCAGATACAATGTTACGTGTAGAAAAATTAGTAGAAGCAGAAGTTGATTTACTCGTAATCGATACAGCACACGGACACTCAGCAGGTGTTATCGATACAGTTCGTCAAATTCGTGAAGCTTATCCAGAAATGGATATCGTTGCAGGGAACGTAGCAACTGGTGAAGCGACACGTGCATTATATGATGCAGGTGCAGACGTTGTAAAAGTAGGTATCGGACCAGGTTCAATTTGTACAACACGTGTTGTAGCGGGTGTCGGAATGCCACAAATTACAGCAATTTACGAATGTGCAAAAGTTGCTCGTGAGTATGGAAAAACGATTATCGCAGACGGCGGTATTAAATATTCAGGAGATATCGTAAAGGCTCTTGCAGCAGGTGGACATGTCGTGATGCTCGGAAGCTTACTTGCAGGTACTACAGAAAGCCCAGGTAGCACAGAAATTTATCAAGGACGTCGTTTCAAAGTATACCGTGGAATGGGTTCTGTTTCAGCAATGGAGCAAGGCTCAAAAGATCGTTACTTCCAAGAAGAAGCGAAAAAGCTCGTTCCTGAAGGAATTGAAGGACGTCTCCCTTATAAAGGACCACTTGCAGATACGATTCACCAACTCGTCGGTGGAGTACGTGCAGGTATGGGATATTGCGGAACACCAGATTTAAAAGCATTACGTGAAGAAGCACAATTTGTACGTATGACAGGGGCAGGACTTCGTGAAAGTCACCCACACCAAGTACAAATTACAAAAGAAGCGCCAAACTATTCAATTGGCTAATCATAAATTGCGTAGGGCCTCGTGCTCTACGCTTTTTTTATGAAAGGAGAAAGCGATGAAACGTATAGTCATGCTTTTTTTAATGATATTTTTCATAAGTAGCATTACTTTCCCTGTCCGTGCAGAAGTTTCTTCACCTTATTTATTAATCGATGGATTAAATGGTCAAATTTTATTATCTTCCATTGATGAAGAACCGATTGCAGTTGGTGAGGTGAGCCAATTGATGACAATTTACGTATTAGAGCAAGCTAAAAAAGAAGGAAAGTGGAAAGGCACGGATGAAGTGATTCTTTCAAATAAAGTAGCAAATGTAGCACGTGAGCTGACACAATCTGAAGAAGTACCGAAACATTGGCAAGTCGGTGTAACTTATCAAGCATCCGAGTTATATGCGTTACTTCTCGTTGAACAATCACCTCTTGCGGCACTTGCTTTAGCAGAATATGTCTATGGAAATGATCAAGACTTTTTACATCGCATGGAAGAAGAAGCGAAACGTTTAGATTTAGGTTATACGCGATTTGCGAATGTGATGGGTGTTTCAAATGAAGCACTAGGGAAATATCATCCGCAGCGCAGAGGACCTCAAGATGAGTCGATGATGACTGTAAAAGGTGTCGGTAAACTTGCGTATCAATTACTGCAAGAGTTTCCACACATTACAGAAGAAACGAAGAGAGCGAAAGGAACGATTGAACGGAACATGCCAATTCCTTTTCAAAACCCTC
>JASLGI010000235.1 GCA_030149685.1 Bacillaceae bacterium
AGTCAATGTTCAATTTGTAACAGACGATGAATTAACTGAGACGTATGAAAGTGCAATGCAAAATAAGATGGATGGGATGATTTTATCTTGCATTCTTTTAGAAGATAAAATATTTGAGCATTTGAAAGAATTGTCTATTCCTTTTTTAACGTATAATCGAAAACACGAAAAAAATGAATATTTTGTTGAAATTGATAATGAAGCCGCGGGTTATTTGGCAGCTAAACATTTATTAGCGCTCGGTCATCCTCGTATTGCATGGATAGGTGGCTCATTGAAAGTAAGTACGTTTCGAGATCGATTTCTCGGTGTTAAAAAAGCATTTGAAGAAGCAAACCATTCTTTAAATCCAGCATATATTATTCATGACAAAGCGACGAAAGAAGAAGTTTTTGAAGCTTATCACTTACTAGAAAATTTAAAAGAACCACCTACTGCATATATTGGAGGGGCAGATTCTATCGCTTTAGACCTTCTCGACATTGCTTATCGCGAAGGAAAAAAAGTGCCAGAGCAATTGAGTGTTATCGGTATTGATAATGTCGAAGAAGCAAGTCATGGCGCTATTCGTTTAACGACAGTAGGGAGTAAATCTCAAAAAAATATTGGGGCAATCGCCATAGAAGAATTGATTCATATGATAGAAAATAAAAAAAATACTTGCATTCAAATAACAGAGTCTGTTAAGGTATTTCGTAGAAGCACAACACGTCAGTTTTAAGTGTGGCTTCTACTTTTTTCATTAAAATGAATACGTATTCATAATTATTTTTATTTTTTAGGTGAAATTGAATACGTATTCAGTAAGCGCTTACTACTTATAGTGAAAAGTAGGAAATATTTTTTGTTGAAATGTAAGGGCTTTATTAGCGAAAGTAAAGGGGAGAAACGTATGTTATGGAAGAAGAGAGGATTTGGAGAAGAAGCGCCGCATATACCAGCAGGTCCATTTAAAATTCGCTTGCCATTTATTCATTATCGATTTGAATGGCCCGATTATATTCAAGGACTACTTATGTGTGCGGTTGACCTTGCTGCAATTCCATTATTAATGGAATTGTTAGGAATGCCTTTTGAAGTAGCTTTAGCGATTGTGATGATGAACGGATTATTTTATTTATTACACCATTTATTAGGAGATCCTGTCGTTCCGGGGTGGATTACTCCTGCTGTTCCTTTAATTATGTTGTATGTTCAACAGTTTCCGGAGGGGCCGGAGCGAGTGTATGCGCTTATTGCCTTTCAATTGACGTTAGGAATATTATCGCTGTTTTTAGGTATTACAGGGTTAGCTACTAAAATTATTCGACTCATACCACCAGCAATGAATGCAGGAATTATTATCGGTGCGGGGTTTGCTGCGGTTATCGCTGTATTTGAAATTGGCGGGCGATTCGATCAATTTCCTTGGACGATTACGATTGCAGTAGGGTTAGGTTTTTACTTAATGTTTTCAAAACATTTTGCTAAAGTGCAAGAAAAGTATCCGACATTAGGGCTTTTAGGAAAACTGGGGGTTTTCCCTGTAGTAGTTGTAGCGATTATTGTTGCACCATTATTTAAAGAAGCAGCATGGCCGAAAATATCATTTGGTTTCACCACTCCTGATTTTATTACTTTGTGGAATGAATATACTGTATTTGGATTAGGGTTACCGCCAGTAATGATGTTCGTAACTGCTATTCCGACTGTATTAGCAACGTATGTCGTTTTATTTGGAGACGTCATTCAAACACGTATTTTAGTAGAAGAAGCAGATGCTTCAAGAGAAGACGAAAAGTTAGATTATAACCCGAGTCGGGCGCATTTAATTTTCGGTTTTCGAAATAGTGCGATGAGCATATTAGGACCAGATGTCACAATGGCAGGACCACTTTGGTCAGCGATGCAAGTTGTGATGGTGGAACGTTATAAAAAAGGCCGACATGCGATGGACTCATTTTTTGGAGGAGTAGGTTCTTTCCGCTGGGGGACAAATACAGGTTTAATTTTATTGCCAGTCGTAAGTTTAGTTGAGCCGATTTTAGGTGTTGCGCTTGCATTAACATTGCTTATTCAAGGATATGTAAGTGTACGTGTCGGCGTGATGGAAGCGCGTAGTCAACGAGATTTAGGTATTGCCGGTATCATTGGAGCAGTACTTGCCGTAAAAGGAGCAGCTTGGGCTTTCGGTGTAGGAATTGTATTAATTTTCTTAATTTATGGAAAAGATTTCTTCCGTGGAGAAGTAGATGATACTTTCGTGAAAAATCAGCCCGAATATTTAAATAAATAAGGAGTCGATGACAATGACAGAAAAAATTTCATTACCGTCTTTAAGTTATACCGGATGGGGATCCGTTCAATATGTAACACAAGAGTTAGAACGTTTCAAATCTACACATGTTTTAATTGTAACCGATAAAGTATTACATGATATTGGGACTACACAATTAATTATAGAACAGATTGAACGTGTAGGAGCAACATATGATATTTATACAGACGTCGTACCAGAACCGCCATTACAAGTAGGAGAAGACCTCGTTCAGTATATACGAGCGCATCAAGTAGATACGGTCATTGGACTAGGTGGTGGAAGTGCGCTCGATTTAAGTAAATTAGCAGGTGTGTTATCTCAACATGAAGGAAAAGTAGAAGATTATTTAAATTTAACAGGTAAGAAAAAAGTTTGTAAAAAAGGATTACCTACTATTTTAATTCCTACCACTTCAGGAACAGGGTCAGAAGTGACGAATATCTCTGTTTTATCATTAGAAACAACGAAAGACGTTGTAGCAGACGATTATTTAATTGCAGACGTAGCAATTGTTGATCCGCAATTGACGATGACTTTGCCTGCTAAAGTGACAGCAGCTACAGGAGTAGATGCTTTAACACATGCTATTGAAGCATACGTATCAAAATTTGCAAGTCCAGTATCCGATGCACTAGCGTTGCAAGCGATTCGTCTTATTAGTAAATCTTTACGTACAGCTGTTCATAACGGCGATAATAAACAAGCGCGCATCGATTTAAGTTATGGTAGTTATTTAGCAGGTTTAGCTTTCTTTAATGCAGGAGTAGCCGGTGTGCACGCATTAGCTTATCCATTAGGTGGACAATTCCATCTTGCTCACGGTGAATCAAATGCCGTGTTGCTTCCTTATGTGATGGGGTATATCCGTTCGAGTTGCGAAAAAGAAATGAAAGATATTTATGAAGCTTTAGGGTTTAGCACAACAAATGTTTCTCAAGAAGAAGCTTCTAAGCAATGTGTATCGGAATTAAAAC
>JASLGI010000024.1 GCA_030149685.1 Bacillaceae bacterium
TTTTTATAAAAAATTACCTATAATAGAAGGTGTTCTTTTAAGAGGAGAACATCTTTTATTATGTCCCAATAGCTCAGTTGGATAGAGCAACGGCCTTCTAAGCCGTCGGTCGGGGGTTCGAATCCCTCTTGGGACGTTTATCGGTTAAAACGAGTATATTTCAAAATGAAAGAAAAGGCTATGAGTGTTATTACAACAACATTCATAGCCTTTTTTATATGAAAAAGGCTGATTGATTGGTATGAAGAAGTGTTAGCATCTAATTGTTAGCTAATGAAGCGTACAGTGATGACATTCAAAGAAAAAGTAAACAGAGGTTTTGAATAGTTTTGTCTATGGCTATACAAAACGAAAGTGTTCAAAGATTTTATTAAAATTAAAATAAATGGTATAATTATTTAAAAGAGGATATTTATAGAAAGGAGAGCCTTCATGAGTTATTCTGTTCAAGTGAAAACGTTACCTTTTGACGAGCAGCACATACGAGGGTTGAAAGGAAATGCCCGGTATCGTCCATATTTAGATTATCCGGTCGTTTATATTTTAAATAATGAAAAAACCGCTTATATCGGAGAAACCGTTGCTCTTCAAAATCGAATGTCCGATCATTTAAACGATCGAAGAAGACAAGCATTAACGCAACTTTCAATCGTCATGCATGAGAAATTTCATAAGTCAGCTGTTTACGATATTGAAACGCAACTCATTAATTATTTTTTAGGTGATGAAAAATACGAATTACAAAACATTAGTCAAACGACAAAAAGTGTGATGCACAACTATTACAATAAAGATTTCTATAATCGGAAGTTGTTTGAAGAATTATGGGAGCAATTAAGAGAGCGAGGATTAGTAGATCATCCGCTGCATGATATCGAAAATAAAGATATTTATAAACTGTCCCCATTTAAAGCATTGTCTGCCAATCAGTTAGATTTACGAAATGCGATTGTTGAGGCGTGTGTGACAGAATATGAAACAAAAGAAGACGAGCCGTACGTATTTCTCGTAAAAGGTGAGGCAGGAGTCGGTAAAAGTGTCGTATTAAGTGCGACATTTAATAAAATCGAAGAGCTTGCACAAGATAAAGATTCTCCATTGTATGGAACGGAAAACCGTTTACTCGTCAACCATACAGAAATGTTGAAAACGTATGAAGATATCGCAGGTCGAGTAAAGACATTGAAGAAAAAGCAGTTTTTGAAACCGACAACATTTATTAACCAACAAAAAAAGAAAGGAAAACGAGCAGATATCGTCTTTGTAGATGAAGCCCATCTATTGCTCACTCGTCCAGATGCTTTCAATAACTTTAGAGAAAATAACCAACTAGAAGAAATTATTGAACATAGTCGTGTTGTCGTGTTAATGTACGATGAAAAACAAGTGTTACGCTTTAAAAGTTATTGGGATGAAGAACGATTACAACAAATTGTAAAACCTTATCGAAAAAATAAGCCATACTTATTGACGGATCAATTCCGTATGGAAGCGCCTGAATCAGTTATTGAATGGATTGATGATTTTGTTGAAAAGCAAGTAGTGAGTGAATTGCCTGATGCTGGGGATTATGACTTTCGTATATTTTCGGATGCTAATGAAATGTATGAGATGATTCGAGAAAAAAACGAAACAGAAGGCTTAGCGCGTATAGTTTCAACGTTTGATTACATACATAAAAAAGATGGAAAAGATTATTTTGTAGAAAGCGGCTCTTTTTCTTTGCCTTGGAATAGGGTGACGAAAAACACATGGGCAGAAGAGGAGACAAGCATTGATGAAGTCGGTTCAATCTATACTGTGCAAGGGTTTGATTTAAATTATGTTGGTGTCATATTAGGTCCATCGGTCGGGTATGACCCTATAAAACAACGTCTCATCATTCGTCCAGAAAAGTATTGTGATACAGAAGCATTTCGTGGAAGAGACGGTATTGAAGATCCAGAAAAGGTAAAGGAAAAAATCATTTCAAATTCGATCAATATATTAATGAAAAGAGGGGTCAAAGGGTTATACATTTATGCACATGACCCTGCGCTCCGTCAAGCATTAGAGAAAAATAAAAGAAACCGTAGAAGTTGATCATACTTCTACGGTTTTTTTGTTATAGATCTTTAAAGCTATGCAATTTCCAATCGCCATCTATTTTTTTGTAATGGTATTGCATAGGAATCTCTCCTTCGAATCCTTCACTATTCAATCCATATTCTGTATAAATGATATATGCGTCGTGCTCGTCTACTTTTTCTACTGTCTTAAATGTAATTTCATCGTATTGTCCGGGAATGTGTGGGACGTCACATTGGTAGCAAAAGTCACCAGCTTCGTAATGTTTTTTTAATTTCGTATACAGTTCAGGTGTGACGTATTGAAGAAGTGCTTCTTCTTCACTGTCAAAAGGAGCATCGGCTTTTAATAAATTTGTAATGATATCTGTAGTAGCAATAATAAGTCCTTTCGTTTCATTACGTACTTCTTTTGCCAAAGCTTCAGGAGATTGTTGTCGTTCTACTTCTTTCGCAGCGTCGTTCTTTTTCAATGTCTCTTTTTTTGGCGAGTTGTCACGTACTTCGCTTACTGCCAACTCTGTTTCATCGTTCGAAGTGCTAAAAAGGCGAACGAGTTCATTCACAGAGAGATTTGCCAATTCTTCTTTATTTTTTATCCATTCTTTTTTCGTTTCTTCATTCAATGTGGCAAATTGTTTTGCACGTGTTATACGCTCTTCTGCTTCTTTTTCTGCTTGAGTTAAACGTTCTTCAAACAATTCTTTTTCTCTCGTTCCCATGAAAGAAATATCCGCTTTTTTTACTGCTTGAAATGGATTTACTTCTGTTTCTTCGTCAATTGTAGTAGCGACCGCTTCTTTCGTTAGTTTTATTAAGTCCAACCATTGTTGGGCGAGTTCATCATCTTCTTGTGATAATATCATTTCTGCTTGTTTAAAGTCATGATTGAAATAGGCGGTAATCCCTTCTTGCAATGCGTCATTATTTGTCGTTTGACAAGCTGTCAGTAAAAATATACTGAATATAAAACTACTTAACATTAGCCATTTACGAACCATAACGTTCTGCCCACTCCTTTAATTTATCCTCTGTCCATTGAATCGATTTTTGGTCTGCTAAATGTTGCGCAGCTGAACCGTCCAATGAATTCCACGATTTGTTTAAATCTGCTTCTTTCGCTTTGATCCATTGAATTTGTTCTTGTTTTAAATCATTGAATGCAGCAGGAGGCAACTTTTCTCTTAAAATACTATAAACGTCATTTAAAAAATCATCTAATTTCTTCTCATGATCTGCGACAGGTTGAAACGCTTCCGCATAACTTGGGAATTCTGGAAGAGCATCTATTTTACTTTGTGCTCGTTCGTATTCTTTTTCGAATTGAGCGATTTTATTATAGATTTCTTGTGCATCGAGTGGTTTTTTCTTTTTTTCCTCTTCATGCTTTTTCCTTTCTGCTTGTATAGAAGCATTTAATGAGTCAAAAGATTGTTGGTCTTTCGGTTGTTTAATCGATGCAAGTGTCGATTGTGCCTCATCGAAATTGGCGCTTTCTAATAATTTTTCTGCTTTTATGATTGTTTCACTTTCTTTTGCAAGCTGTTTTGTCAGTTTTGTCGGCTCGTCAATATGTTTATTTAATTGAATGACACCTTCCCAATCTTTGTTTTGAAACAATTTTTCTGCTGCTTCATCATAATGGGGTGTTGTTTTTTCTGATTTCATCGGTTGTACATCACGATCATCAAATACGAAATCACTTTGACACCCTGCTAATAAAAGTATACTTCCGATGAAACTTGCTTGAATCAAACGTTTCATCCGTTCATCCCTCCTATTTTCCAACTATTTCTTAATTTATGTAATGATTCCTAATTTGTCAATAGTAGAAAAGGTTTGTTCATACGATGGAACGGGAATTAAGAAGACAATCAAGCAAGAGAAAAGAGGGGTTGTATGATTACGTTCGATCATGTATCTAAAAAATATGACCGCACGACCGTCGTGCGAGACTTATCATTCACTGTAAATGAAGGGGAGATTTTCGTTCTCGTCGGCCCGAGTGGTTGCGGTAAAACGACGACATTAAAAATGATGAACGGTCTCGTTCCATTGACAAAAGGAACGATTGAAATTCAAGGAAAAAATCTACATGAATATTCATTGCATGAATTACGTTGGAATATGGGCTATGTTTTGCAACAAATCGCTTTATTTCCTCATATGACAATTGCAGAAAATATTGCGATTGTGCCAGAACTAAAGGAATGGCCGAAAGAAAAAGTGCAAGAACGTGTGAAAGAATTGATGCGTTTAGTGAATCTTTCATATGATGATTATAGTCAACGTTACCCGAACGAGTTATCAGGTGGTCAACAGCAAAGGATAGGTGTAGCACGTGCACTCGCAGCAGATCCAGATATTTTATTGATGGATGAACCATTTAGTGCATTAGATCCGCTAAGTCGAACAAAGTTACAAGAAGAATTGCTTTTGATTCAAAAAAACATTCAAAAAACGATTATCTTCGTTACACACGATATGGGAGAAGCGATGAAGTTAGCCGACCGAATTTGTTTGTTGAATGATGGAGAAATCGAACAAGTAGGAACACCTTACGAGTTGTTACATGAAGCAAATAATGCGTTTGTTCAAAAGTTTATTCACGGAAAAGAATGGACGATTGAAAGCTTTTTAGAACAAACAGAACAAGAGGAACTACCTTCGATTACACTTAGTGCGAGCATTTATGAATTGCTAGAGCGTTTAGCGGACAATGAAGCGTTACGAGTAGTTAATGAAGAAGAAAGAACGTGTGGTCAAGTGACGCGTACCCATGTTTATTCGTCGATTAGTAAAGCTTTAGAGGGAAGTGGTGCACGATGAAAGAAGTATTTATGAATCGTCAAGATGAGTTGTGGCAAGCAATTTTAGAACATATGACACTATCGTTTACCGCTTTGTTGATTGCTGTACTAATTGCTTTACCATTGAGTATATTTTTAACGAGACATGAACGATGGGCGGAGCCAATGATTAATACGACCGCAGTTATGCAAACAATCCCATCATTAGCGCTCCTCGGCTTAATGATTCCTTTATTCGGAATTGGTCGCGTTCCAGCGGTTATTGCACTCGTTGTCTATGCTTTACTTCCGATTATGCGCAATACATATACAGGCATTCGTGAGGTAGACCCCGTTTTAGTCGAAGCAGCAAAAGGGCTTGGTATGACAAAGTCCGAGCAACTGTTTAAAGTCGAATTGCCACTTGCTATGCCTGTTATTATGGCAGGGATTCGTACAGCGATGGTGTTAATTATAGGGACCGCAACTCTTGCTGCGTTGATCGGGGCAGGAGGACTAGGAGATCTAATTTTATTAGGGATTGATCGAAACAACCCTTCGCTTATTTTACTAGGAGCTATTCCTGCTGCACTATTGGCATTGTTATTCGATTTTCTTTTAAGAAAAGTAGAGAAGTTGCCGTATCGTCAAGCGCTAGGAACTTTTATCACTTTCCTCATCGTTGCGCTGGCATTAATTGTTTTACCTTTTCTCACAACTTCTCATCAACAAACAGTCGTCATCGGCGGAAAGCTTGGCGCAGAACCAGAAATTTTAATGAATATGTATAAAGAGTTAATTGAGCAAGAAACGGATATTCACGTTGTGTTAGAACCAGGATTAGGAAAAACGACATTCGTTTATGAGGCGTTAAAAAATGGAGATATTGATATGTATCCAGAGTTTACAGGAACAATTATTCACGAGTTTTTAAAAGAAGAAGTTCGACAGCCTGAAGAGTTTGCAGTTTATGAACAAGCAAGAGACGGTATTTTAGAACAAGATGAGCTTGTTTACTTCCCAACGATGCGTTATAACAATACGTATGCATTAGCTGTAACGGAAGCGTTTGCCAAACAATATCAATTAGCAACGATTTCAGATTTAGCTCGTGTTTCACCAAAAGCCGTTGCAGGTTTTACATTGGAGTTTTCTGATCGGGAAGACGGTTACGTAGGATTACAATCGACATACGATTTGCAATTTCAAGAAGTGGTGACGATGGAACCGAAGCTTCGTTATACTGCAATGGAAAATGGAGAAATCGATGTGTTAGATGCGTATTCAACCGATAGTGAACTAGAAACTTATGGACTCATCGTATTAGAAGATGACCGTCATTTATTTCCACCGTACCAAGGAGCTCCTCTTATGAGAAAAGATACATTGGAACAATTTCCAGAGTTAGAACCTGTATTAAATGTCTTACAAGGACGAGTGACTGATAGTGAGATGCGCCGCATGAATTATTTAGTCAATGTAGAAGACGTAGCACCGAATGAAGTAGCCCGTCAGTTTTTACGGAGTAAAGGATTGTTAAAGGAGTAGACAGATGAAAAATAAACCGTGGCGACCAGAAGTGAGTTGGTTTGAGGAACTAACATTAGCAATACGCATTTATCGAGAAGATCCGCAAGTGACACGGAATGAATTGTTTAAATATGCGATGCGTGTCACAATTTTGGAAACGATGATTTTTGAACGGTTGATCGTTGAGTTGACGCGTGCTCACTTAGCTCATAATGGATGTGAAAAGCCGTACCGTGAAGAATACGCCTACTATATTGAAGGAACACTCGAGATGCCTCCTGCTTCGCAGCGGTCATTGCGAAATAAAACGATGTTATTAAGTGAAATTTCAAATGAAGCTTTTCCTAAAGACGTTTATCGTGATAGTGAATTTGAACGTCGCGTCGTCTATTTTCGTAATGATATGATTCATTCTAACAATGTAGAACCGACCGCATTAATAAAAGAAGCAGCAGGCTCGATTGAAACGTATTTAAAAGTGTTTCAGCAATTGTTAAGTGATCTGTATCAAAGTTATAGTAAACGTACGAAAGATGATTTTTATCGGAAACAAGCACAACTCATTCAAGAATATTATTTAAAACCGATTTCACTTTTAATAAAAGAAAAATAGTATCTTGAACTCAAGATATGCAATTTCGAGTTAAATGACGTATACTGAAGAAAAGAAAGGATGAGTGTGATGCGGAAAGTCATTCGAAGTAAGTCGATTTTTTATAATACGTCTGGAGAATTTGTCGTTGGAAATGTGTTGGCAGGGCATGAAATGAAAGAAAATGATCCGTTTTTATTTGCAGAAGATGTCGTATTTCCAGAAGGAACATTTGGCGAACATCCTCATCGAGGCATTGAAACGATTACGTATGTTATTGAAGGAGAAGTGCATCATTACGACCGGGCAAATGGTAGTGGAGTTATTCAAACAGGAGACGTTCAATGGATGACTGCTGGGCGTGGCGTCCTTCATTCAGAAGAACCGAAAAAAGGAACGAAAGCGCATGTCATTCAGTTTTGGCT
>JASLGI010000040.1 GCA_030149685.1 Bacillaceae bacterium
AGAGGTTTTTCTCTTATCGTGCAGGAAGTAGCACCTTTTCTAATAAATAGAAGGTTGCTGAAGCGTCTACGGTCCTGTCCCTCGGCTTCTCTTGATAAGTTTTTATTCAGTTGTTTTTATTATAGCAGTTCTTTTGCAATCCTTCGTACATAATGCTTATCTTTTTTAATTTTTCTGTATATTCGACAAGAATCATGATGTAAAAGAGGTTTTTTAAGCTTGTACTTCTTATAAATGAATCGTCAAAGATTCATTTTCTTTAGCCGTTCGCGAACAACATGTCAAAATGACTCCTCGTTCTAATCGCTCTTCCTCTGTATAGAAAATATCACGATGATCTACGTCCCCTTCTATAAGAGGCACTTCACACTGGCCACAGCCTCCTGCCTTACAAGAGTATGGAGCATCCACTCCTTCTCGTAACAGAGCATCTAATAACGTCTCTCCTTCTTCTACAATAAGGGTACGACTTGAAGCAGCCAATTCCACTTGGAACGGATACCGCTCTCCATCATCGATTGAGAACACTTCAAAGTGAACCGATCCTGACGGGTAACCGATTTCATAAGCAGCATCTCTAAACTCTGTCACCATCGCTTGTGGACCACAAAAATAAACATGGCTTCCAATCGCATGATCTTTCATTTGGTTTGTGGCAATGCGCTGTCCGTTCTCCATACGAGTAAAATAAAAACGGGTTCGATCACGATACAATGTTTGAATAGAGTTATAAAAAGCGCATTGTTCTGACGTTCGCGCCGAATAATGCAATTCAAATGAGCCACCTTGCCGTTTCACTTCTTCCATCATCGTTAAAAAAGGAGTAATGCCAATTCCTGCTGCATAAAACACATGATGTTTCGCTCGATAACTTAATGCAAAATGATTTTTAGGTGGTGTAATCGATACATGATCTCCTTCTTTTATATGGGTGTGCCAATACTCCGAGCCTCCACGCGAGTTCGGTGAACGATGAATGGCAATCGAATAATATTCTCGATGAATCGGTGAGCTCGTTAACGAATAATCTCGTTCAAAGGAATGAACACCATCAGAAACGTACGTTGTAATATGAGAGCCCCCCGTAAATGCAGGGAGTGCCTTTCCATCAAGTGGAAATAAATAAAACTGTTTCACGTTATGAGTCAGTTGAACAATCTTTTTCACAGACATTTCTATCGTTCCGTATAAACGCATGTTACTTCATCTCCTTTTTATCGTCGATCCGGCGAAACGCTCGGATCAAATAAATAACCGATATATCCTTTGCGCACTCTTGAAAAAAATGGACCTACTTCAGACATCGCACCACACCCAGGACAACAAACTTCCTTCGCTTGCACATCAATTTCTTGACGTGAAAAACACTTCATACAATATAAAAACTTCTTTTTAGGGCCGATAATTTTTATTTGAATTTCATCTTCTGTAAATCCTTGCTGAATTGCGACATTCATTGCTTGATCAGCAACGTCCCATGTCGCTTCAATATATAGTTGTGATCCCATGCGGGCGTCGCTTATGAACGCTTGAATCGTTTTTTCTACTTCACTTTCTAATGGGTGTTGCAACTCTAGCAAATGGCTTGGAGTTATGCCTAGCGATTGAATCCATCTATGAACAGATTGCCCTCGCTCTTCTTCATAAATAAAATACGGTACCCGTCGTTCGTTCCATTGAAAGGTGTCTACTAATACAGGTGATGTCGTATATAACATTGGATCGGTATGGACATGACTCGTCATTGTACTTCGCCCTCCTTCATGTTTTCTGTTTGAATGACTCTTTTTAAATAGGCGACCGATTGTGCTAAAAACGGTGTCATGCCTTTATAGTCAGACATGTAAGAAGGAATATCTGATAAGTTTTTATAAGTTAATGTAAGCCATTCGGGACGCTGCTTTAAATCTTCTAGAGGCAAGAACTGAGTATCTAATACGAATAAAATCGCATTGCTTCGTGGCATTCGAATGAACCACTGTTCTTCGACACGCAAATGGACAAGCTCCCCAGCATTTTTTTCTGTCACTTTATAACGGGCTGGACCCCATTCATCCATCGTTTCATAGTTTACATCCCATCGATCAGCCATCAAATTCCAATTCACGCGCGTTTTCGGTTGCCCAGGTTCCAAAGTGAGTAAAAACCTTCGAATCCGATCGGTCAATTCTGTACCGTCATGCCCCACAAAAGGAACAGGTCCATGAATTTCATTGAAGCTCATTCCTAAATTCCAATGAGGTGAGAACAATGCAGCAAAAGAAATTTGAGCCACTTCTAAATAATAATTATCATCACGATGAACCATTAACATAAAATCATTATGAAAATGTCTACCGATATAATCATACGGTTCGTATGGGATACTCGTCTCGTCCCCAAAAATAAACGTCTCTTTCTCCTGCAACAATTTATTTTCAAATGTCCAATGCACACCTTCTTTTTCTACTGAAAAATATTGAGGGTAGGCATCAACTGTTAAATCAATCATCATTTCAAGAAACTCCCACTGCATCTCCATCGTGTGATCGAATGATTGGAATCGCAAGTGAGGTTGTTCTTCTAACATGAAACGCTTTCTTTCAATCTGTTTTTTATACTCTGGAGTGATCTTGACAAAGTTCACTTTTTCTTCTGGCAAATTGACTAAGTCATTGGAATACCGATAACGTTCTGCACGAAACGGAAATGTAAATTGGTCTAAATTCGTTGATTTGAACATAAAACCCCTCCTATTTGTAAGCGCTTTCAATTAAAGTTTTTAAAAAAATGACGATTTGTCATATCGCTCCAAAAAAATATAAAGAGCTTACAATGATTCTCTACTCTCCCTCTTCTATTGTCAAGCTTTTTCTTACCTTTGTTTAAGTTTGGTAATTGAGGGTACATTTTAAGGAGACAATGTTATTTTGAAAGTTAGGAGATGAGCGGCGATGAGAAGTTTAGGTATTGTACGAAAAGTGGATCACTTAGGACGAATTGTCATCCCGAAAGAATTA
>JASLGI010000176.1 GCA_030149685.1 Bacillaceae bacterium
CAGTAATTGGCATTTCTTTGCGTTTTACACCACGATTTGATAACACTTGTTCAATCGGTAAACCGTGTGTATCCCAACCTGGAACAAATGGCGCATTATATCCTGTCATTGATTTATGACGAACGATAATATCTTTTAATACTCGGTTTAATGCGTGACCCATATGTAAGTCACCATTTGCAAACGGTGGTCCATCATGCAAAATAAATTTCGGACGATCTTTCGTACGCTCTTGGACTTTTGCATAAATGTCCATGTCATCCCATTTTTTCTGGAATTCTGGTTCGCGATTCGGTAAATTCCCACGCATTTTAAATTTCGTTTTTGGCATTAACAACGTCTTTTTATAGTTCATTGATAAATCCTCTCCTTTTCCATTTTTGGCAACAAAAAAATCCCGCCCCTAAAAGGGACGAGATGAACTCGCGTTACCACCCTCGTTACAACTTGATGTTTTTCAAGTTGTCACTCAAGGCGCATTATCGCTGCGCATACGAAATAGTGTACTTTTTTCCACTATTCAACTCCGGAGTGATATTCCTTTTTTATCGTATCGCTAGACTCTCACTATCTCTAACTCGCTGAAGATCGTATAAAAAAGTACTTGCTCCATCATCGCTTTTTTTATTTTTTTGCAACTTTACTGTCAATCGCTCCCGTAATAAACGGTTATCGATTATTCTAACATACTGTAAGCAGTAGTTCAAAAGAAGTCTGTCAATTCTCTTCTTCTTTTTGAGAAGTTTCTTTTTCTTCAACGAGTGAAGGATCAATCTTCTCTAGTTGCTCTTCAATATTATAATTTTCTAAATCATCCCAATCATCTGATTGAAGTAATTCGAGTTGAGCTTCAATGAGCAAGCGGAAACGATTGCGAAATACTTTTGATTGTTTTTTCAAATCATCAATTTCTAAAATCACTTCACGCGACTTTGCTAGTGCATCGTTCACAATACGATCAGCATTCTTCTCAGCCTCTTTAACAATTAACTTTGATTCTTGTACAGCATTTCGGCGAACGTCCTCTGCTGCTTCTTGAGCAATTACAATCGATTGTTGCAATGTACTTTCAATCGTATTAAAGTGTGTTACTTGCTCTTCTTTATCATTTAATTGTGCGCGAAGTTTTTCGTTTTCTTCTAAAACCGCTTCATAGTCATGCATTACTTGCTCTAAAAACTCATTGACCTCGTCTTCATCATAACCTCGGAATCCTCGACTGAATACTTTATTATGTATGTCTAATGGAGTTAATGCCACAATAATCGCTCCTTCCTTACTTTTTTATTACTATCTAGTTTACCACAGTTTAAAATAGTTTATCGAAGTTTTCCTATATTTAATCGAATTTTATCTTTTCTCGTTCGACCTTCAATGTCAAATACTTTAAAACGACCATATCCACGTACAGAAATCATATCCATCGATTGCAATTCACTTGCTACACTAGGTTCTACTTTCCAATTCACTTTGACACGTTCACCTTTTATTAGCTTCGCTGCATTTGCTCGACTAATGTTTAACATCGATGATACGACGACATCTAAGCGAAGCGAACTAACGATATGAAGAGCAACTTGCCATTCATCTTGATTCTTTAAATAATGCTCTTCTTTTACTTCCTCTAAATAAATAGATGTTCTGCCTACTTCTGTCCAAGTAAATCGTATGTATTCATCCATCTCTTTCGTATAAGCAACTTGAACAATTCCTTCGTCAATAATAATATCGCCAAACTGCGAGCGCTCTACTCCTAATGCCATCATCGATCCTAAAACGTCACGATGTTCAATCGTTGCAAACTTTTCTGGATAATTGATCGTTGCAACCGTCACTTGAAAATCTTCTGCAATCGGTATGAAATAATCCGGTGCAATAATTACTCGTTCTCGTTCTGCCTGTTCAAATGCTCCGTACGTATAAAGTTGAAGTCCTGCTTGTCGAACGAGTGATTCGACAATAAACCGTTCTCGTGGATTTAAAAAGTCGAGCAACTTCGGTGCGTAGTAATCACCTACTTCAAAAATCCAATCTTGAACCTTTTCTATAAATGGTTCTTCGTCTTTACGAAAATGCTGCAACACATCTTTCATCAAAATTCTCCTTTATACGACAAAACACAACCGATGGAAACCCCTTCAGCTGTGTCTTGACGATTCTGATTTTATTAAAATGTAAACATCGAGAATAAATAAATGACGCCACCACGAATGAGTATTTGTAATACTAATAAGGCGACAATTGGTGAAAAGTCAATCATTCCAAGTGGCGGAATGAATTTTCGGAAAAAGCTTAAATACGGTTCGACAATTTGTCCGAGGAAACGGCCAATTCCAGTTTCTCTTGTTGCCGGTACCCAGCTCATGAAAATATAAATGATGATCGCCCATGAATAAATTTGAATACCTATTAGAGCGAGTGATAATAATTGTTGAGAAAGCATGTTCCACCTCTATCTATTTTGAGTCGATATATTGAGAGATCTCTCCATCAATTTCTACATTATCTGGTGTGCATAAAAAGATATCTTGACCAATCTTTTGCATTTCACCAGAAATAGCATATACAGTTCCGCTAAGGAAATCAATAATACGCCATCCTTCTTGTTGAGATATTTGTTGCAAATTCACAATAACAGCCTTCTTTTTCAATAATTCATCTGCAATATCTACTGCTTCAGAATATGAACGTGGCTCGAACAATACAACTTTTGCTGCTTTTTTAGCAGACTCTAGACTAACGATCGTTGGACGCTGATTTGGCGAATTTGTAGGCGTTGGCTCAAAAGTAGGTTGTTCCTTTACTTTCTCTGTACGCTCTTCTTCATACTCTTCATAATCATATTCGTCATCGATCTCAAACCATTTGCCAATACGTTTACGAAAGCTCATCATTATGCCTCCTTTTCAGAACCGACTAAAGCTGTTCCGATACGAACGTGAGTCGCTCCTTCTTCTACTGCAATTTCAAAGTCGTTCGACATTCCCATAGACAGCTCTGTACAAGGAGCATGTAGCCAATTTTGCGCTGCGATAGTGTCTCGTAAATGACGCATTTGACTAAAGTATTGACGCAATTCTTCCTCCGTCGCTTCGTAAGGAGCCATCGTCATCAAACCAATAACCCGCACATTTTCATAATCTTTTAATGATTCAATAAACGACTGGACTTCTTCAGGAGAAATGCCCGATTTCGATGCTTCTCCTGAAACGTTTACTTGAACGAAACAATCGATCGGCTTCGAAGCTCTTTTATTCACTTGTTTTACAACACTTAAACGTTCAATAGAATGAATCACATCGACAATATCAATAATATCTTTTACTTTCCGACTTTGTAAATTACCGATAAAGTGCCACTTTGTCTCATCGTTTTCTTGATGAATCGCTGCATGCTTTTGTATCATCGACTCTGTTCGGTTTTCACCAACATTCGTCATCCCTGCTTTAATAAATTGCGCAGTACGTTCGTCAGAAATCGATTTCGTCACCGCTACGAGGGTAATGTCATCACGTGAGCGTCCAGAGCGTTCACAAGCGTCTGACAGCCTCTTTTCAATGGCAGCAATACGTTCTTTCACGTAAACTCCTCCTCTTTCTATTATTCTTAATTGTATCAACTTCATTTTCACATATCAAATAAGAGTGTACTCTCTTGAAAAAAGGAACGTTTGTTTGTATAATAAAAGAACATACGTTCCTTCTATCGTTGAAAAAAGCTGCCTCTTCAAGAGACAGCTCATACATCATTTATCGACGATTGCGATTACGTAAAAATGTCGGTACGTCTAACGGATCTTCTTGAGGTGTTGGACGTTGTGGTTGTGGAATATCGACTGGTTTTTCTTGCACTGGTTCTGGCTTCGGATCATTTTGTAGCTCTGAGCGGAACGTCGGACGCTTCTTTGGCGCTGGTCCAGTTCCACCGCTTAACTGTTCCTCTGTGAAACCTGTCGCAATAACTGTTACAATAATTTCTTCTTTTAAGTCCTCATTGATAACAGCACCGAAAATCATATTCACTTCTTCATCTGAAGCTGTTGCAACGATATCTGCTGCTTCTTGTACTTCAAACAAGCTGAGATCTGTACCACCTGTGATGTTTAATAAAACACCTTTTGCACCATCAATCGACGTTTCAAGTAATGGGCTGGAAATAGCTTTCTTTGCCGCTTCAGCTGCGCGACTTTCACCAGTTGCCATACCAATTCCCATTAAAGCTGAACCTTTATCAGACATAATTGTTTTTACGTCAGCAAAGTCTAAGTTAATAAGTCCAGGTACAGCGATTAAATCTGAAATCCCTTGTACCCCTTGACGTAAAACGTTATCCGCTTCACGGAATGCTTCTAACATCGGTGTACTCTTATCAACAATTTCAAGTAAGCGATCGTTCGGAATAACGATTAATGTATCTACTGCTTCTTTCATCGCTGTAATCCCATTAATTGCGTGTGTTGAACGTTTACGGCCTTCAAAACCGAATGGACGAGTGACAACACCAACTGTTAATGCACCTAATTCCTTAGAAATTTGAGCAATAATCGGTGCGGCACCTGTTCCAGTACCTCCACCCATACCTGCTGTTACGAAAACCATATCTGCTCCGCGTAACGCTTCTTCAATTTGCTCTTTACTTTCTTCAGCTGCTTTCTTTCCTACTTCTGGGTTTGCACCTGCACCGAGCCCACGAGTTAACTTCGTGCCGATTTGTAATTTCACTTCTGCTTGACAGAGCTTCAACGCTTGAGCATCTGTGTTTACAGCAATGAAATCTACACCTTTTACTCCGTGTTCAATCATACGATTGACTGCGTTATTTCCGCCACCGCCGACCCCAATTACTTTAATTACCGCCAATGATTCTACATTCGTATCAAATTCAAGCATCATTTTTTCCTCCTAAACTATCCATCTATACCTTCGCATATTGATCAATCAAAAAATGTAGAGAAGTAACGTTTCATCTTATCGACAAATCCTGGCTTCTCTCTTTTACGTGATTGTTGGTCTTCTTCATTCTCATCATACTCGTAATATACTTCATCGTCTTCATAATATTCGTCGTCCTCGTAATATTCCTCCTCGGCTGGAGCAGGAGCGGTTACAGAACGATTGAAAAACTCATCTTGATGTGCATCATATTGAATTAATCCGACAGCAGTTGTATACATCGGTTCACGCACACCGATATATTCCGGTACGTGCAAACGTACGCGTGTTTTTAATACTTTCATTGCTAACGGTAAAATTCCTTGTAACTTTGTCGTTCCACCTGTTAAAATGATTCCTCCAGGTAGATCTTGTACACCCATATCGTACAGTTCTTGAAGGACATATTCAAATATCTCTTCAATACGTGCTTCGATAATTTGTGCAATCTCTTTCTGATTATGTTCTCGCTTTTCACTCGAACTAATAATCGGAACTTCAAAGACTTCGTTTTCTGATGCATCGTCAGCGAAAGCGTGACCATAATGATACTGAATTTTACGTGCTTCTTCGGTCGGCGTTTGTAATACGATTGATAAATCTTTCGTCACATGTTCTCCGCCAATTGGGATAACAGAAGTTGACTTTAAATGATGATCTTCAAACACTGAAACTGTTGTCGTTCCACCGCCGATATCTACATAAGCCGCACGATGATTTTTCTCATCTTCAGTTAATGCAAAATGTCCTGCAGCAAGCGGTTGTAGATAAATCTCTTTAATCATTAAATCGGCGCGCTCTACACAACGTAAAATATTATGTATCAACGTCTGTGATGATGTGATTAATACTCCTTCTGTTTCGAGTCGTACACCTTTCATCCCGCGCGGGTCTTCAATTTCATCATAATCGTCTAATATAAACTGTTTCGGCACCATATTGACGATTTCCCGGTCAGGAGAAACACTCATCACCTGTGCAGAGTCGATGACACGATCTAAATCGTGATCGGTAATTTCTCGGTTTTCTGAACTAACAGCAACAACACCTTTTACTTTTTGTAAATGAATATCATTAGCTGGTATTCCTAAAACAACTTCTCGAATTGTCATTCCTGTCATTTGTTCTGCTTGTTCTACTGCTTCGCGAATCGATTCCACTGTAGCATCGATATCTACGATAATCCCTTTTCTAACACCTTTTGACGGAACATCTCCTACACCTATAACATGAAGGGTTGATCCATCCATTTGACCGACGAGTACTTTTACTGATGTTGTTCCTACGTCGAGTGATACGTAAATTGATGATTCATCCATCCTCTTGACACCTCCTAGAAAAAACTCATTAATTCCTATTCTATTGCATTTCTATAACATTGTCTAAACTTTTCTATACTTTTTCGTCTTTGGTCCTAATAGTTAATCATTACTACTTTTTTTATTCGTCCATTTTGTTAACAAGATCCGGCGAATGACTGCTATGTTTTGGAAAAGTCGGACACCGAATGCAAAGATCGCGGCTAAGTAAAGATCAACACCTAAATGAACGCCTAAAAATGCTAATGCAACTGCTAATAGTAAGTTGAAGAAAAAGCCAGAAATGAATATTTTATCGTCATATACTTGTTGCAAATGCGCTCTAATTCCTCCGACTAAAGCATCGAGTGAAGCAAGAACAGCTATCGATAAATAACTACTATATACCGGAGAGATTTGTAAATCTGATAAAAGTCCGAGTCCTACACCTAATAATAAGCCGAGTATAGGTAACCACATATTATTGCTCTCCTTTCGAACGTTCCGTTAAATGTTTTGTACGTACAGGAAGAGCAGCAGGCTTCAATTCAATCGTCTCTGATAATTTTTCAATTTCCAATGTTAAATCATCAATATAGAACTCATCGATCAAATTAGAAGAAAGTAAGTAGTTATATACTTTTTCGGTTGTTTCTTCAGAATCTGTAATTATATGAATATAAAATGGTGGACTTTTCACTTCTAAACCATTGACAGTCGTCACTCCATTAATATCACGGATCGCACTTCTCGTTGTATAACGTTTATTATCAATATCGATAACAATATTAGGAATACGATTTAAATCATTAACAAACCGCATTAATAAATCAGCAGATATTCGATTGATTGGCATTCCTAAAGCGATAGTTTCTGGTGAAGGCGTTACTGTTAAACGTAACCCTTTTCCTTCTAAAGACGTTATACCGTATTGGCGCTCTAATAAATGTACAGTGTCTGTTAACACTTCTTCCTCTTTTCCAATTGCCGATGAATCATACTTATCTAACGTTCCTTCAATATCTTCTAACTTTCCGAGAAGATCTGAATACGTTTGTTTTTCTTGAATCAATTCATTTCGTAACTCCCATAAATCCCGTGTGTCACGAGTTGAAGGTTCTTTTAAGTTACTATATTGAACCGCTAACAAAAATCCAATTAGAAATAAAATCAACGAAAATAGTAAAGGGCGATAGTTTGTCATGATACATCTACACCTTCTTTATGAACTTCTGGAAGTTCAATCAACCGCTCTTCAAGCTCAACGATGATATTATCACCTTTTAGCCAATCTTTCACTCCGCCTTTCAACTCAAAAGCAGCTTTCAATGTTCCCGGTTCCCCTACTGCTTCGATAATGAAAGGTTCCGGAAACGTTTGACCATCTACCGTAATGACGGGTCCTGTACATTTTATATAAGAATTCGCATGCAAACGTTGACCATTCACCGCAATTCCTTCTGCTCCTGCAATTTTCAATTCATTGACTACACTAAGTACGTGGCTTTCATGAACGATATAATCATTAGGATTTTGAGTCGCAGGGTCGTACGCAGAATCATGTAAGGTGACACGTACACCTTCTCCTTCAGCAGGTACTTCACCGAGTAATAATCGAAGTGTACGAGCTCTTTCTGCTAATGATTCATAAGATGTTTCTCCTTGCGATAACTTCATCTCTTTTGCATGGAGTTGGTCTGTTTTCGTTTGTACTTCGTCGCGTAAAAGTCGGTTTTTCTCTTGCTGTTCAATCAAATCATTTCGATATCTCTCTTCTTGCATAAGTGCAAGTGGTTGATACGTATAAGCATTTTCTTTTACTCCTAATGTTCGATAAGAAAACGCAAAGATAAAACCGACGACTAAAAAAGTGATCGCTAACCAAATAGAATGCTTTTTATTCACCCTCGAAAACCGACTGTTCTTCTGGCTCTTCTTCGAACGCTCCATTAATTGCTTCTTCATCTTCTTCCTCCTCACCGTACACTTGACTATACGGAGTGAAAAAAGCACCTTTTTCTACTTCAATGTCGATAACTCCCTTTTCTTCCTCTTGCAATTGAGCAACCATGTCTGGATAGTGCTTCAATGTTTTAGAAAAATTTCGTAAATAACCTCTTACTTCATATCCATCATCCATATACAACGTCACTTTTTGGTCCTTATCTACATTGTTATAAACGATTTCTGAGATCAATTCAGATACCGAACGGTCTAACTCTTCTAATTGCTTTGTCACAATTTTTAGTTGTTTTTCATCTTTTTGATTAAAGTTCGTCAATATAGGTAGCTTAACTTTCGGCATTTTTTCAATTTCATCTAATTGATAACCATTGCTTAAAAGTAAATGAAAAGCTTCTCCTTGCTCAACATAAGCAATTGGTTCCCATTCTTTTACTTCGATTGTTACTGTTCGATTCAAACTTCGGCGAACAGTAACATCTTTCACTACTTCATTCACTATGATTCGCTCTTGTACTCTCTTCGGTTGAAAGCCCCATAAACTATCACCGATCATCAACTTACTGTCTAAAACATATTTTTCTGGTTCTACTAAATGGGCACCTTTCACTTCAAAACGGGCGATATCACTATATTCTGTATTAAAATATAAAAGTGCGCTTCCAACAACTAGCATTACGAATAGCAGTAAGTACAGCCGGTTCTTCTTTCGTTTTTCCCGCTTTTTTTTCACGTGAGGAATACGTTCTTGGATATCGACTACTTTTTTCCTGCTCATTCGGCTCTCTCCTTACTCCGTTAATTGCTGCACTGCTTTTATAAATTCATCCCCGCGTTCTTCAAAGCTTTTGTACTCATCCCAACTTGCACATGCCGGAGATAATAAAACAATATCGCCAGGTTCTACATGTTGGAGAACTTTTTCGACTGCATCATACATCGTCGTTGCTTCATGAATATGAGCGACATTTTCTTCTTTGGCAAACGAAGCAAAACGTTTCTTCGTCTCTCCGATAGCAGCTACTGAATTTACGTGCTTCATATGGGGACGTAATGGCTCGAAACTATGTTCCCGATCTAATCCGCCCGCAATTAAGTGGATAGGCTGTTCAAAAGAAGATAATGCACTTTTAGTCGCTAATGTATTTGTCGCCTTTGAATCGTTATAAAAGCGAACGCCTTTCCACTCTTTCACAAACTGCATACGATGTTTAACACCTGTAAATGAACTCAATACGTGATGAATAGAGTCACGATCACAAGAAACGAGTAAGGCAGCTGCTGTTGCAGCAGCAATGTTTTCTAAGTTATGTTCTCCAGGCAATTGAATGCTTTCACGAGCAATAAGCTTTTCACCTTGCCAATAAATATCATTTTCATCAACTGAAATCCCTTCTGTTGCTTTTCCTTTTACCGTGAAAGGAATCGCCGTAGCTTTCGTCGCTTTCGCAATTTCTACAAGCTCGGGTTGGTCAGCATTATAAATGAAATAATCTTCCTCTGTCTGCTGAGAGGTAATTTGAGCTTTCGCTTCAATATACGCTTCTCGGCTACCGTGAAAATCTAAATGCGCATCGTAAATATTTGTCCAAATCGCAATACGGGGCTTAAATGCTTCAATTCCCATTAATTGAAACGAAGAAACCTCTAAAATTAATAATTCTTCTTCTGTTAACTGAGGAGCAACTGAAGATGCTACTGTTCCTATATTTCCTGCAAGTGTCGGTTTCTTTTTTCCGATATGCAACATGTAATAAAGTAATGTCGTTGTCGTCGTTTTTCCATTTGAACCTGTAATAGCAATAATCGGTGCTTCTGTTGCTAAATAAGCAAGTTCAATTTCTGTCCAAATCGGTGTCCCTTTTTCAAGAGCACTTTGTAAAACAGGGTTTTTATATGGAATGCCTGGGTTCTTAACGATTAAATCATAAGTACTTTCAATAACTTCTTGCGGATGACCACCACAAATTACTTGAATACCTAACGCTTCAAGCGCTTCTTCTCGCTCGCTTTTTTTTGCCATATCATTTACGGTAACTTCTGCGCCATGCGCATGGAGAAGTCGCGCTGCTGCTTCTCCACTTTTCGCTGATCCTAAAACGAGCACTTTTTTTCCGCTCAGCTTTTCAATTCCTGTCAATTATGACACCTCCAATAATACCGATAACACAGCTGCAATTAACGCAACTATCCAAAATACAATAACTACTTTTTTCTCAGACCATCCTGATAATTCAAAATGGTGATGTAACGGACTCATTTTAAATACACGTTTTCCTGTTAATTTGAAGCTTGCTACTTGAATAATCACAGATAACGTTTCAATCACATAGATGAAACCGATAAATAAAAGAAGCAATTCCATATTTAAAACGATCGAAATCATCGCTAATAGTCCACCAAGTGCAAGGGATCCTGTATCCCCCATAAACACACGTGCAGGTTTACGGTTAAAGTATAAGAAACCGATCATAGCTCCAACTGCTACAAACGCTACAAGTGCTACATCGTGTTGACCAACACTCATTGCTAAAATAGCAAAAGCACTAAAAGCAAATGTCGAGCTTCCTGCAACTAATCCATCTAATCCATCTGTTAAGTTGACTGCGTTTGAAAAACCGACGAGCCAAAAGACTAAAAATAAAACATAGAAAATACCTAAATCAATCGAGATTGACGTAAACGGTAAAAATATCTCTGTTGAAAAATCTGTCGTTTTCAATAAAAAATAAGCAACTACACCGACAATAATTTGTCCGAGTAACTTCTGTAAAGATGTTAATCCTAAGTTTTGTTTTCGTATAATAATTAAAATATCATCTAAAAAACCGATGACTGCATACCCGATGAAAACGAGTAATAAAATTAAGACAGTTGTCGACCAAAGTTTAAATAAAAACGCAAAAACGACCGACATTATTACGATAGAGAAGAAGAAAATAACCCCTCCCATAGTCGGCGTTCCGGCTTTTGCTTGATGTGAGCTTGGACCTTCTTCGCGAATAGCTTGTCCAAATTTTAATTTATGTAATGTCGGAATGATAAAGTAACCTATCCCAACAGTAACCGCAATCGTTACTAAAATTGTTGTAATAATATTCAAGCTTGACATGTGATTCCTCTACTTTCTTACAAAAGGAGCAGAGAAGTTAAGACTCCTCCGCTTCCTCTTCATTTTCATTATTTTTTTGTTCTACAACACCATATTGGGTAGCTGGACTTTCTAATTGAATAATAATCGTCTCATGATCTTGAATCGGTGTACCATTTGAGATACTTTGAGCGACGACATATCCTTCACCTGATATTCGAATATCTAATCCTGACAGCGCTTTGTAAGAAAGTACCATCTTTTTCGACCAACCTGTAAAGTCAGGGATACTAATCGTTCCTTCTGTCTTTAATAAAACATGTGCTTTCGGAGGTAAAATCGATCCTTCAGAAGGATATTGTTCTTTTACTTCTCCTTCTAATTCACCGATAACAATTGGGATATTTCCATCTTTTCGCACATTTTCAATCACTTCTTCTGTCGGCTCACCAACAAAGTTAGCAACTTCTTCAATTTGAATATCTGGTGCTTCATTTGGCTGTACTTGTAATGTTTTTAAACTATTGTTCATTACAGTTGTAAATATTTTCGCCACTGGAATTGCTCCATACTCTTGCCATGGCAATTCAGGTTGCTGCACACTGACGAAGGCGATAATCTCTGGGTCTTCGATCGGAGCCATTCCTAAAAATGAATATAGATAGTTTCCACGACCACTCAAATACCCTACTTGTCCTTCACCTTTTGGAATTTCAGCCGTCCCCGTCTTCCCTCCAACATTATAGCTGTTTAATGCGAAAGGACGTCCTGTTCCATGTGAAGCTGTTACTGTTGATGCTAACACTTCACGCACTTCTTTGGCGGTCTCTGGAGATATCGGCATTCCTTTTTGTGTTGGCTTATTTTCTTCAAGTACTTTTCCCGTATTTGGATCTTTGATCGATTTAATTAAATAAGGCTTCATCATCTTACCATCATTCGCAATAGCTGTCGCTGCTTGAATCATTTGAATTGGAGTTACTGTCGAACCTTGACCATAAGACGTTGTTAAACGTTCCGCAGGATAATTATCCATAATTACTCCTGATGCTTCATTTGGCAATCCTAAGCCGACCTTTTCACCAAATCCAAATTCACGAATATATTCAATAAAGCGTTTGTCTCCTATTTTCTCTAATAAATAAGCCATCGATACGTTCGATGAACGCTGAAAACCTTCTAAATAAGAAATCGTTCCCCAACCGCCTCTTTTCACATCATTAATGACTCGGTCAAATACACGGTATTGCCCCGATGTGAAATAAGCATTTGGATCCCATTTTCCTTCTTCGACAGCTGCTGCAAGTGTAAACATCTTCATGGTAGAACCGGGCTCGATCGTTTTTTCTACGACTTCGTTCATCCAATTGGCATCTAATCCTTCTAATGTTGTCGGATTAAATGTCGGACGTTGACTCATCGCTAAAATTTCACCCGTTTTCGCATGTGCTAAAACGACGACGATCGATTCAGGATCATATTGATCATAAACTTCTGTCATCGTACTTTCTAATATATTTTGGATTTTAGAATTCAATGTCAATTGAATATCATGGCCGTCTTTAGCAGGTTGAATGTTTTTATCTGCTTGAGGGAAAATGTATCCTTTTCCGTCACTACGGAAATTGATCGAACCATTTTCTCCTTGTAGACTTTCATCATATGTTTTTTCTAATCCCATTTTTCCTCGCGTAACTTTTTTCAACTGACCATTTTCATCTTCTTCTTCATTCGTTGTCGCATATCCAATCAAATGCGAAGCGAAAACACCGTTAGGATAAAACCGTTTTTTCTCTTCTAAAAAGTTAACACCTGTAATATTTTCTTTCGCTAAAGCTTCTTTTATATCTTCTTGCTGAGTATGACTCAAATTCTTTCCTGCTGCTCCTAGTTCTACTTGGTATCGATTGTCTTTATTCGCTTTCTTTAATCGTTGAAAGACTTCATCTTTATCAAGAGAAAGTTGTTCTGAAAGAACTTTCGCTAACTTTTTATAATCTTTTTCTTCTACATAACGGAGAACACCATTTTGATCAGCTTCTGCTTTTTTAGAAAGAACAATAAACATTCGGTAACTCAATGTATCTGCGACAATAGTTTCACCTTTACTATCAACGATTTTCCCACGGTCTGCAGGCAACTCAACAATTCGTTGTTGCTTCTGTGATGCAAGATCTTTTAAGTCTTGGTCATTTACGACGCCAAATATTTGAATATAAGCAAATCTTGCAAACAATAATAAAAAGAGCACTCCATATATTGCCGCAATAAGAGTGGCTCTTCCATTTCTTTTCGCTAAAGGCTTCTTCATCGTTCTGGCACAACCTTTACATTACTTTCGTTTAAGTCGAGTCCGCGTTCTTTAGCTTTTTTCAAAATATGTTCTTGTGTTGAACGCTCTTTTACTTGAATTTCAAGCTCTGTATTTTCTTTTGCTTTATCTTGAATCGTTTGTTCTAAATTGTATACCTCATTGTTTAACATGTCGATCTGAGAGTTTTTATTCAATAAAACCATACTGAGAAGAACGATGACTAACATGCTGACAATAAAAAGAACAATTTCTCCTTTAGAAAACTTGTTTTTTCTTTTCGGTTGTCGCTGCACCTGCCTCTTTTGAGGTGGGCGTGGTTGCTTTCTTCTTCGTTCTTGTGGAAGTTGTTCTTGTATTTGTCGAGCACGCAAAGCCATATTTATTCTCCTCCTTCTTTCACACGTTCAATCACTCGTAAATGAGCTGAGCGAGAACGGCGATTATGTTCTATCTCTTCTTCACTCGGTTTAATCGCCTTACGATTAACTAGACGGAACTTCGGTTGTAAATGTTCCGGTACAATCGGAAAATTCGGTGGAAGATCTGGTTCTGCAGATACTTCCCGAAACATCATCTTACAGAGACGATCTTCTAATGAGTGGAAAGTAATCACAGAAACTCGACCCCCGACGCGAATCATTTGCAGTGCTTCTGCTATTGATTCTTCCATAGCACCTAGCTCATCGTTCACAGCTATTCGAAGTGCCTGAAACACGCGTTTGGCAGGGTGACCTCCTTTTCGACGAGCTGCTGCAGGAATGCCTGCTTTGATACAATCGACGAGCTCAAATGTCGTTTCAATAGGAGCCTCTTCACGTCTTCGCTCAATTTCACGCGCAATGTTTTTTGAAAACTTTTCTTCTCCGTAACGGAAAAAGATACGTACTAAGTCTTCATAAGGCCACTCATTAATAATTTCACGAGCTGTTAATGATGCTTCTTGATCCATGCGCATATCTAACGGTGCATCAAAACGATAACTAAACCCTCGCTCAGGTGTATCAAATTGTGGAGATGAGACTCCTAAATCGTATAAAACACCATCAACTCGAACGACTCCTTCTTTATTCAGTGCACGTTTTAAATATCGAAAATTTGATTGAATAAACGTGACACGATCTGAATATGGAGCGAGCCGTTTCTTCGCTGCCTCAATTGCAGTTATATCTTGGTCAAAGCAATAAAGATGTCCGCCTTGAGTTAATTGCTTAGCAATTTGCTCACTATGGCCTGCTCCACCTAAAGTACAATCGACGTAAATACCATCTGGCTGAATCGCTAAACCGTCGACGGCTTCATGTAGTAACACGGTCGTATGATCAAACATAGTGAAACCGTCCTTCCTAAATTATTATTTTATAATATTATTATTTATTATCGTCACTTTTTATCATTCATTAACTATGAATAGGAAAACAAGACTTTTTAACTATTTTATTTTTTGAACTTTCTCTAACAAATGCTTGTCTATTCCTTATTAATGTACCATATTCACACGCTTTTCTCTACTCTTTTTTCTATAGTGCGTTTTTTAATGTTAATGTCTTCATTTCACTGTTTTTTTCTAAATCTATGTCTTTTTACATCTTTACAAATATAAGATCTGGTGTTCGCCCCCGAACGTATATTCGTAAGACAATAATGTTTTTATGAAGTTTTTTCCAAAAGTATTCATATATACATAAGGAGAATACAGACGTTCTTGTAAGCTGAAAGAAGGATATAATTGCTCTTCGATGCTTCGATACTGTTCAACTTTCACTCTATTTTTTTCCATTACCAATTGTTCTTCCCTAGTTTCAAGCCATTTAAACTGTTTTTTATGGTAATGGTAATTCTGTCGAATCGCTTCTTTTAACGCGTTCGTCTGTGCTGTTTCTTCTAATTGTTTATATTGCTCATACAACAGAGCTTCTGCTTTCATTAATTCTTGAACAAACTGTTCGTTCCTCTGACCCTGCTTCCAATCAAGTGATGCTTTCGGCAATTGTTTATTCAACACTTGTTCTGCCGTTAAACCGGTATTTTTCAACGCACGTTGAATTGGACGGGTAACAAGTGTTAGCGACAAGCGTGGTTCTACAATCGGCATTTTTAACTCCAATAAATGAAACGCCTCTTTTAACAATGCCCAATACGCGATTTCACCTGGACCTGCAACAAAGGATAAAGTCGGTAACATCGCCTCTTGCATTAATGGGCGTGTCACAACATTATTACTTAAACATGTGGGATGCTCTTTTGCTAATACTAACAATTGCTCCTTTGATCCTGACCACATGCCATAGTCTGCTTCATACATCCCTTCTTCTGTCCGACGAATTAAATAGCGTTCTCCATTTACTACATAAAACAAGTTCGTATTTTCTTCTTCTACTCCTATCGGTGTCGTCTGCATCACTTCGGTTAACTGCACTTCTTTTGCCTGAACGCATTCATTAATCGCTCGTTCATTCATCACCATTTCATACAAATAATGAGACTGCATTTTTTTGAAAGCCGGATCCGCTGCGTCGACATACAACAACCCTTCATCTTTAAATAAATCATTCATAAGACGTAAAAAGAAGCTTGTATACGTTTGTTCTTCTCGAATGATTGAAGTAATTTTTTGAAATAACGGCTTCGTCTCCTCAGTTTCTGGAAATTGACGAAATACATGTTCAACAAAACGAATCATCATTTTAGGCTCATATTTCGTAGCAGATACCATTTGACGATCGTTTGTAGAAACGGGACCATTAATTTTATGCGCCTTTCCTTCGTAAGGTACATACGTATGATTTACTTCATCAATATCATGATCTTCTCCTGCGACCCAAAATAAAGGAACAGCAGCTACTTGATATTCTGCTCGTAATTTGCGAGCGAGTAAGATTGCTGTAATCGCTTTATGCACTGTATATAAAGGCCCTGTCAAAACTCCTGCCTGTTGACCTCCGACGACAAACATCGCTCGGTGTAAACGGACATCTTCTAAATATTGTTCTGTCTTTTCTGATAGCCCTTCTGTTGCTGCCATCGTATCGTATAACACTTCATACAAATCATCGTATGCGTACGTACGTTGTTGAATATATTGAATACGCTCTTCATAAGAAACATCTTCTCTTTTATACTCAAAAAATTGTTTTTGAAATTGTTCATCTTGAACATATCGATAATGTAAAGGGCTTTGTACCTCTACTGTCGTTGTTTGAATCATTCCATTCTCTCCTTCACATCATTCAAAATAAAACGTCCAACTAATTACTACTAATAAAGACATACAATAGCCAAACGTATACCAAGTAAAACTTCCTTGCCAAAAACGATCAATCACTGTGCGTAAAGTAACCGGTTGCAAAAATAACTGTCTTTCCCGAATGACATAGACAAAATAAATACTCGTCCATAATAAAACGATCAAAAATGCCCACTCTGAAAAATACACTTGATACATCGCGTATTGTGCCAATACTAGCCAAACGACTGTTCCTTGTTTAGCATAGCGGCGAGCTTCTCTTTTCGGCAAATAGAAAAGACGTAATACAATATAACTTCCTATCGTCCAAAAGAATGGAAATAAAATCAATCCGATCCCTATCCATTCCATCAAATGTCTCTTCATGAAATAACCTCATCATTCAACTCATGTAATTGTTGCTCATACTTTTCTAACAAAGGCACGGAAGCTCCTCGATGTCGAGCTTCTTGCACAAGAGGCGTCACAATCGTTTGGACTTCATTCCGTCTATTCTTTTGCCGATCTTGATACATCGATGAATGATTTTGTGATGTTTTCTGACATAATGCAACAATCGATTGAAAGGGAACGAGTGATTTTAGCTCATCAAATGCCGTAGAAAGCTCTTCATAAAGTGCATGCATCTTCTCATAATACATCGTTTCTTTCACTAATTGTCCATTCGGCACTTGGTAAATCGCCGTTATTGGATTGATGAGTACATTCATAAATGCTTTTTTCTTCAAAATCGTTAATCCATCTTCTTCTACATGTTCGACAGGATAATGGATATTGGAAGAGTGAATATAGTCTTTCCAAATAGTTTGCGATGTTTCTTTCGGTAAAACGAGACGACCTACCCCATTATGGGACACACTCGCATCTGTTAAACGAGCTGCCCCATGTTCAATGGAAGCAAATGTCACTTGCAAAAGATTTTCTTGTTGGACGAGCTCGTAATGTGCCAGCCCATTTTGAATAAAAAGAACAGGGGCACCTATTGTTTTCAAAGTTGGAAGCAATGAAGGTATCGCATCGAACTTCGTCGCTACGATAACACGTCCTATTTGTTCTGGCCATTGTGTAGATACATCAAAATCTCTTCTGTTCGACCGAACGCGTCCTTTTTCATAAACAGTTAAGCCTTGACGGTTCAGTGCTTCTACTTGTTCTCTTCGACGCACAAGTAAATACGGACGTTCCCCGATAGACATACTTGCATCGGCTAATAATAATCCGAGCGACCCTCCGCCTATAATGACGGTTCTCATAAAATCCCTCCTTCATATCAATTTTGAAAACGAGAAAAACTACCGGAGCCATGGTCTCACGGTAGTTTTTCATTGTACTTATTTACTTACAACTTCGCGTCCTTTGTAGTGACCGCATGAGTTACAAATACGGTGTGATAATTTCATCTCACCACAGTTTGGGCACTCAGTCATACCTGGAACAGCAAGCTTCTGGTGTGTACGGCGTTTATCACGCTTCGTTGAAGATGTT
>JASLGI010000016.1 GCA_030149685.1 Bacillaceae bacterium
GCATTTGAATATCGTGAGAAGTTCGGAAAAGATATTTTAATCGACTTAATCGGATATCGTCGTTACGGTCATAACGAAATGGATGATCCATTCGTAACGAACCCAATGATGTACCATATCGTTCACGAACATCCAACAGCACGTGAAATTTATGGAGAGCGTCTCGTTCAAGATGGTTTAATGACGAAAGAAGAAGTCGACCAATTAGATGAAGAAGTTTACGCGACGATGCAAAAAGCATACGACCGCGTGAAAGAAGAATCAAAAGATGCAGAACTCGTTTCAAATGAGACCCCAGAAAGGGTACTCAAAGGAATTGAGCCAGGTATCGAAACAGGTGTAGAAGAAGAACGTTTACGTAAAATGAACGAAGAACTTCTCACATACCCTGAAGACTTTACGATTTTCCGTAAATTAGATCGTATTTTAAAACGTCGTGCACTTCCATTTGAAAATCCTGAAAAAGGAAAAATTGATTGGGCACATGCGGAACAACTCGCTGTCGGTTCATTACTTCAAGATGGCCACCCTGTTCGTATGACAGGTCAAGATATTCAGCGTGGGACATTCGCGCACCGTCACCTCGTTTTACATGATGAAAAAACAGGGGAAGAACTCGTACCACTCCATCATATTAGTGGTGCAAATGCATCATTTGATGTATACAATAGCCCACTTACAGAGTTCGGGGTTGTAGGATATGAGTTCGGTTATACGTTAGAAAATAAAAAAGCACTTACACTTTGGGAAGCGCAATACGGAGACTTCGCAAACATGGCACAGCCAATGTTTGACCAGTTTATCTCAGCAAGTCTTTCAAAATGGGGTCAACAGTCTGGACTCGTTATGACGTTACCACACGCATATGAAGGACAAGGACCAGAGCACTCAAGTGCACGTTTAGAACGTTTCTTACAATTAAGTGCGGAAAATAACTGGACAGTAGCGAATATGTCAAGCGCGGCAAACTACTTCCATATTTTACGCCGACAAGCAGCAATTCTCGGAACAGAAGCAGAGCGTCCGCTCGTTATTATGTCTCCGAAATCGCTCTTACGTCACCCACTTGCAGCAGTAGATGTTGAAGACTTAACGAAAGGTTCATTCCAGACAGTGATTGAAGAACCACGTACAGGACATAATCCGAAAAAAGTCGAAAAAATCTTATTCGCAAGCGGTAAAATGGCACTTGATCTTGCAGAGCGCATCGAAAAAGAAGGAAAAGATGAGTTTGAACACGTACACATTATCCGTGTAGAACAACTTTATCCGTTCCCACAAGAGCGTATTGAAGAGATCATTAAGAAGTTCCCTAAAGCAGAAAAACTCGTTTGGGTTCAAGAAGAGCCGCAAAACATGGGATCATGGTCATACGCACTTCCATATTTACTCGATATCGCAGATGGCGACTTCAAAGTGAAATACGAAGGTCGTATTAAACGTTCAAGCCCATCTGAAGGAGACGGAGCGTCACATAACCGTGAGCAAGAGCGTATCATTACTGAAGCGCTTGATGACTAATTTTTAATCAGAATGAGAAAAACTGTACAACGCCTCGTGCGTTCAAATTCTTGAGGAGGAATTCAAAGTGGCAGACATTATCGTACCTGAATTAGCAGAAACTATTACTGAAGGTGAAATCGCTGAATGGATGAAACAACCAGGCGAATATATTGAGAAAGGTGAAGTCATCGTTGACCTTGAAACAGATAAAGTAAACGTTGAAATCATCTCTGAAGAAGCAGGAGTCGTTCAAGAACTCTTATTCGAAGAAGGAGACGTTGTTGAAGTAGGACAAGTCATCGCACGTGTTGACGAGTCAGCTTCTGCAGGAGATGCACCAGCTCCAGCGAAAGAAGAAGCACCAGCTGAAGAACCAAAACAAGAAGCTGCACCAGCTCCAGCAAAAGAAGAAGCACCAGCACCAGCGGCAACTTCTGAAGAAGAAGGCGACGTAATCGCAAGCCCAGCAGCACGTAAATTAGCACGTGAAAAAGGGATTAACCTTGCAGATATCTCACCAGTAGATCCAATGGGACGCGTACGCGTTCAAGACGTTGAAGCACATGCGCAACGTCCAGCAGGTGGAGCAGCGCCAAGCGGAGATGCAACAGCGGCACTTCAAAACTTACTCGGTGGCGAAAACGAGCGTATTACACGTGAGCCAATGTCACGTATGCGTAAAACAATCGCGAAACGTTTACTTGAAGTAACGAATGAAAAAGCAATGCTTACAACATTTAACGAAATTGATATGACAAACATGATGGACTTACGTTCACGTAAACGTGACGAATTCGAAGAGCAATTCGGCGTACGTCTCGGATTCATGTCATTCTTCACAAAAGCTGTTGTAGCAGCACTTAAAAAATACCCATACGTAAACGCAGAAATCGATGGCGATGACGTATTACTCAAAAACTACTACGATATCGGTATCGCAGTATCAACACCAACAGGACTCGTTGTTCCTAACGTAAAAGATGCAGACCGCAAAAACTTCGCAGAAATTGAAGGAGATATCCGTGATTTAGCACTTAAAGCACGCGATAACAAATTACAATTAAGCGATATGGTCGGCGGATCATTTACAATTACAAACGGTGGGGTATTCGGATCACTCTTCTCAACACCAATTATTAACGGTGATCAAGTAGCGATCCTCGGAATGCACACAATTAAAAAACGTCCAGTAGCTGTTGGCGATAATATCGAACTTCGCCCAATGATGTACGTGGCACTTTCATATGACCACCGTATTATCGACGGAAGCGATTCAGTTGGATTCTTAAAAACAGTAAAAGACTTAATCGAAAACCCAGAAGATTTATTATTACAAGGGTAATTGATACAATAGAAAGACCGGTTGGCTTTGCCAACTGGTCTTTTTTCAATGAAAGATAAGAGGAGATTGTATGTTAACAACGAAACGTTTACAGTTACGCCCAATTGAACGAGAAGATGCAATGACACTGTATCAAATTTGGCAAGATCCCGCAGTCGCGCGTTATTTAAATATAGGAACATTAAAGAGTGTAGAAGAAACGGAAGATTTAATCGTTTTTTTAATAGAGTCGACTCATGTGAAACGTTATACGATTTCATATGAGGGGGAAATTATCGGAACAGCGGGATTTAATACGTGGAATATTCAAGATGAAAGTACAGAAATCGGTTATGATCTATCTTCTAATTACTGGCGGCAAGGGTTTGGAACAGAGGTTGTTCAATGGTTAGTAGAAAAGGCAATAAGTGAAGGTATGACGTCTATCCGTGCGGCGATTGATGAAAGAAATATTGCTTCTTTAAAACTCGTTCAAAAGTTAGGCTTTCTATTTTATGAAACATTTGAAGAAGAAGGTATTCGTTATTCTGAATATCGTTATGAAATATAGTCGATTTTTTTAAAGTGAAATGATATGATAAAGAAGAAAGAAAGGGTGACGACATGCATTTTACAAAGTGGGAAACACGTGATGCGATTCGCCAAGTAACTTGTGTACATACAGATGCAGAAAAGTTTAAAGTAACTGATTGTTTAACAGTCGGTAAAACATATGATGTAAAAAATGAAACAGAAGAATTCATTTTTATCCAAGATGACACAGGAAAAATTGGTGGATTTTTAAAGACATATTTTAAATAATGAGAAGCTCGGTTCACGGGAATCGAGCTTTTTGCATGGAGTGAATAAGATGAAAAGTAAAAGAGAAGAAGCTGTCGATCGTATCGTTCAAAGAGAAGGAACATATCGTTGTCCGATTTGTCATGAAACGCTACAACTTTCAGTAACATCCCTTCGATGTGAGAACAATCACTCATTTGATTTAGCGAAGCAAGGGTATATTCATTTTGCTGGTGAAACGAAAGAGACGATGTATGATACAGTCTTATTTGAAGCGCGTCAAACAATTTTACAAAAAACAAATTTATATGAAGAAGTGCAAAAAGTGATGAATCAATTACTCGATCGTTACAAGTGTGAAGCTATTTTAGATGTCGGTTGTGGAGAAGGTACACATACTGTGAGTTGCGCAAAGGAAGGTCGTTTCATCGCAGGTGTTGATTTAGCGAAAGATGGTATCCAACTCGCGGCGAAAACGTATCGAGGAGTAGAATGGTTCGTTGCTGATTTAGCAAATTTACCTTATAAAAATGAATCTTTTGATACGATATTGAATATTTTATCGCCAGCGAATGAGCGCGAATTTCGTCGTGTGTTAAAAGAGGATCATCTCATCGTAAAAGTAGTACCGAATGCATATTACTTAACAGAAGTTCGTCAAGCATTTACGAACGAAGCGACGTACAATGCAGAAGAGACACATCGACACATAAAAGAAAAATACGAGGTCATTGAGTCGAAAGAAATTTTTGAGAAAGTACCGTTTACTTCAAACGACTGGGCAAACCTCGTACAGATGACTCCTCTTTCTTGGCATGCAGATGCAATGACAGTGATGGAGTTTTTAGAAGGGGCGCCAGAAGCTGTCACAATGGATGTGACGGTTTATGCCTTACGAGTGAAACGATTTGCGAACGAAGGAGTAGTATAGTAAAATAGAAATATATGCGCAAAGAAGAGAAGAGTAAAAGATACTTTTTTTCAGAGAGCTCCGGGATGGTGAAACGGAGTAAAAAGTATGTTTGAACATGGTCTCAGAGCGCCTTTTTCTGAGCGTAAAAGTAAGGGAAAAGCGGTAGGCGACCGTTACCTCGCATAATGAAGGCCCTTTTTTGATGGGCAAAAATAGGTGGTACCACGAGCGAACTCGTCCTATTCTCTCAAAGAGAATAGGACTTTTTTTGTTCGATATTTTAAGGAGGAAATTACAATGACAGTAATTATTGGAGGAGCTTGGCCGTATGCGAACGGATCACTCCATTTAGGACATTTATCATCATTATTACCAGGAGATATTTTAGCACGCTATTTCCGTCAAAAAGGTGAAGACGTCATGTACGTTTCAGGAAGTGACTGTAACGGAACACCGATTGCTTTACGTGCAAAAGCAGAAGGAAAAACGACGACAGAAATTGCGGATCATTACCATAATGAGTTCGTTGACACATTTAACGCATTAGGATTCACATATGATTGTTATACACGTACCGATTCAGATTTTCACCATAAAGCAGTTCAAGATTTGTTCATGCAATTACTTAAAAAAGATTATTTATACGAAAAAACAGTGCAACAAGCCTATTGCGAACACGATGAACAATTTTTACCTGACCGTTACGTAGAAGGAGAGTGTCCGGAGTGTGGAGCAGATGCACGTGGGGATCAATGTGAAGTTTGTTCAACAGTTCTTTCACCGCTTGAACTTGTAAATCCAACATGTGTACTTTGTGGCAATACACCGGTAGCGAAAGATACGACACATTTTTACTTTAAGTTAAGTGCTTTTGAAGAGCAGTTAAAAGATCTCGTAGAAAGTGCGGCAACAGATGGGCGTTGGCGTGAAAATGCGATCCAATTGACACGTCGTTATTTAAAAGAAGGTTTACCTGATCGTGCAGCAACACGTGACTTACCAAACGGAATTGACGTTCCACTACCAGGATGGGAAGGAAAGAAAATTTACGTGTGGATCGAAGCCGTTGCAGGATATTTAACAGCGACGATGCGTTGGGTAGAAGAAAATGGTGGAGATATTAATGATTGGTGGAACGAAGAAGCGATTTCTTACTACGTTCACGGAAAAGATAATATTCCATTCCATACAGTCATTTGGCCAGCACTTTTAATGGGACTCGGTAATCGCGCACTTCCGACAAATATTGTATCGAATGAATATGTCACATTAGAAAAGCAAAAATTATCAACGAGTCGTAACTGGGCCGTATGGGTGCCATATATGGTAGAAAATTACGATGCCGACTCGATCCGTTATTTCATGACGATCAATGCGCCTGAACATCGCGACTCAGACTTCTCATGGCGTGAATTTATCGAGCGTCACAACGGAGAACTTCTCGGTGCTTATGGAAACTTTGTCAACCGTACGTTGAAGTTTATCGATAAATCATTTGAAGGAAAAGTACCTGAAGGAACAATTGATGAACAAGTACGTGAGCGAACAGTAGCACTTTATGAAACAGTCGGTCAAAAAATTGAAGAAGGTCATTTAAAAGCAGCGCTTCAAGAAGTCTTTGAATACGTCCGTGAAGCGAACCGTTACTTTGATGAGCAAGCACCTTGGAAGCAAGTAAAAGAAGAGCCAGAAGCTGGAGCAAACACGTTACGCACATGTACGTACATTATTGCAAACTTTGCACAACTTCTTCATCCATTCTTACCATTTTCAACAGCGAAAATTCGTGAAATGTTATCGATTGAAAATATTCATTGGAGTGAAGAAACAAACTTGCCAGAAACGATTCAAAATGTTGAAGCTTTGTTTGATCGTATCGATAAAGAACGAATTGATGAAGAAGTAGAAAAGTTAAAAAGCGGAGTCATTGAAGAGTAATGTTTAAGAAAAAGCGGGAAGAAAGTCGGCGTCGGGGTCCAATTAGTCGTTACGTCACAGTCGTTTTATTAGCATTTCTCGCCTTAGTCGTTATTTGGTATATGTGGCAGCAACAATTTCCGAAAGATGCGATTACGATCTTTGAGGAAACACCAAACATTACATCCGTTGAAGTTGTTGAAAGTGAAGGGGAAGTGAAGACTTATAAAGGAAAAGCGATCACTCCTTTCGTCGAAAATAATGCTGTAGCAGGAATGATCGAGTTAAAAGGTGAAGATCGTCGACAGTTTGAGAAAAAACGAGTAGCGCTCGTTCGCTTTTACGTCGATGAAAAAGAGCTATATACAGTCGAGGTTTTACGAGCAAAAAAAGGTGAAACAATTACTTCACCGCATAAGGAAGCATTATATGACGGGCAGTATACGGCTTATTGGAAAAAACATAAGCAACAAATGAACATGCCGTCTGAATGGTTCGAAACAGTATTACAATAAAAGTTGTCTCTTTATGAGACAGCTATTCTCCTTGTAAATTATTATCCGAAAAATAGATCCATCATTTAAAACCAACAACAATAAAAGGAGTAATCGAATGAAGATAAAACAAAATGAAATCATCGGTATTATTGCAGTTACATTATTTTTCTTTATATTAGGCGGTCTCATCGTCACTCAACATTATTTTCATTCAAAAGAAATAGAAAGTTTAACATCAAAGTGTGAAGCTACTGGTGGTATACCAAACTTAGAAATAACGAATAAAATTACAAACCACTACATATTTCATTGCAATAAAGATATAGGTGAACAACAAGAATAATAAGACAGTAAATGTTTAACATCTTCTTTACGTGGAAAACAAGACGTAAGGAGATGATGGATATGAAAAAAATTGCAGCAGTGATGACAGATTTATTTGAAGACGTTGAGTATACGTCACCGAAAAAAGCATATGAAAAAGCAGGTCATGAAGTAGTAACGATTGGTTTTGATAAAGGAAGCGACATTACAGGAAAACAAGGCACAGTCATTACAACGGATGTAGGTATTGATGATGTTACACCTGATCAGTTTGATGCATTGTTTATTCCGGGTGGTTTCTCACCAGACCAACTACGAGCAGATGAACGCTTTGTGCAATTTGCAAAAACGTTTATGGATGAGAAAAAACCCGTCTTTACAATTTGTCATGGTCCGCAGCTACTCATTACAGCAGAGACATTAGAAGGTCGTGACATTACAGGGTATACATCAATTTTAGTAGATTTAAAAAATGCTGGTGCGACAGTACACGATGAAGAAGTGTTCGTTTGTCAAAACCAACTCGTTTCTAGCCGTAATCCAGACGATTTACCGGCATTTGAGCGTGAATCATTAAAACTTTTAGAAAAATAAAGCGAATAATAAGAAACGTCTGTAATCAAAGGTAATTCTTTGATTGCAGACGTTTTTTTCTTAAGTACTATTGAAATATTATAAATCGTCAAACCCGTAAAAGTCGAATCCTGCATTTGCTGAAGAAGTGTCTTCTTCTTTTTGTGTATCGAGTTCGATATATTTTTCAATCCATGTGGCTGGGTTCGATGTTTCAGGATAAAGAGCATCGATCGTTAATCCTTTTAAAATACGGTTCGCACGATAACGAATGTAACCTGCAACGTCTTCGTTTGCATGTAAGCTATTTTCACGACGTACTTCTTCTTCAATCATCGCTGTGATGTCTTCTTGTAAATCTTCAATTGAAAATTCACTTTCAGATAGAGCGACGCGGAAAAGAGCTGTTACGAATTTTAATTGTGTGAGACGATCGCGGTGAACTAAACCGACGAGACGGCTCGTTGATGACATATCGCCAAAGTTTTTCTCTGTAACGTCGTAGAAATAAGCGAGCGTTGAATACATTTGTAATCCTTTCATCGCTGCTAAGTGTGCGAGGCTGAGTAAAATATTTTTTTCTGTCGGTTCATCGCGCAATGTATCATGCATTTTTTTTGCATCATCAAAGCGATCTGTTAATACGAGGTTATCAGTTTTTAAAAGGTCACGTTGACGTTCTTTATCAGTCACTAAATGTGTAAGTGCATATGTGAGTGCATGACCGTGCTCCATTACTTGATCGTAAAATGTTGCAAATACAGATGTGACAGATGGATCTGTTGCATAATCGGCAATTTCATTCGATAAATCGTTTTGAATTGGATTATGAATGGCAAGTAATGCAAGATGCTCTAAAAATTCATCTTGTTCCATGAAAAGAGAAAATGAACTGACGTCTTTCCCCATATCTACTTCTGCTGCGATCCAAAAGTTTGCTCGAACTTCTTCTCGTAACTCGTAGAAATGAGGATGTTTAATATCGTTCCAGTTTAAAAT
>JASLGI010000263.1 GCA_030149685.1 Bacillaceae bacterium
TTTTTATCGATGATTGTTTTCTGCTTATATGAAGTTGTGCACTTCGAAGTGCAGATATAACTATCAACCTTTTGTATATTATCATCTTTCGCTGGAGCGTGTCAACCTATAACTCAAAAATGAAGGGGGATTTCTCCCCCTAGCATTAACTTTCTTCTGTTGTTGCTTCTTTGATCTTCTCTTCAACGAGTGCTTTGTCTCGCTTCATTTCAAGCTGACGGTAACGTTGCATACCTGTTCCAGCTGGAACGAGTTTTCCGAGAATGACGTTTTCTTTTAAACCGAGTAAACGGTCTGTTTTTCCTTTGATTGCTGCATCTGTAAGAACACGTGTCGTTTCTTGGAATGATGCTGCTGAAAGGAATGATTCTGTTTCAAGTGATGCTTTCGTAATTCCGAGGATCGCTGGACGACTCGTTGCAGGTAACTTATTCTCTTTAAGTGCTTTCGCATTCGCTTCACTGAAGTCATGAATGTCAACGAGTGCACCTGGAAGAAGTTCTGTTTCTCCTGCTTCGATTACACGTACTTTACGTAACATTTGACGAACCATTACTTCAACGTGTTTGTCTCCGATTTCTACCCCTTGCATACGATAAACTTTTTGTACTTCTTTGAGTAAGTACTCTTGTACTGTTGCTACATCTTTTACAGCGATTAACTCTTTCGGGTCGATTGAACCTTCTGTGAGTCGTTCTCCGCGGTCGACGACATCGCCAACTTCTACTGTGAGACGAGCGTTGTATGGTGCGAGATATTTACGTTCTTCTACATCACCTTTAACAGTGATTTCGTGTTGACCTTTTCGAACTTCTTCGATATTGACAACATGTCCGTAAATTTCAGAAATAACTGCTTTACCTTTCGGGTTACGTGCTTCGAAAAGCTCTTGAATACGTGGAAGACCTTGTGTAATGTCGTCTCCGGCAACTCCACCTGTGTGGAATGTACGCATCGTAAGTTGGGTACCCGGTTCACCGATCGACTGAGCAGCGATTGTACCAACTGCTTCTCCGACTTCCACTTCTTCTCCCGTTGCAAGGTTAATACCGTAACATTTCTTACATACACCGTGTTTTGTATTACATGTAAATGCAGAACGAATCGCAACTTCTTCAATGCCTGCTGCTGTAATTTGTTTCGCTAAGTCCGGTGTAATGAGGCCATCTTTTTCTACGATGACTTCTTCTGTTTCTGGGTGATAAATTGTTTTCTTCGCATGACGTCCTTCGATACGCTCTTCGAGTGTCTCGATTAACTCTGAACCTTCGCGAAGTGCTTTTGCTACAAGACCACGGTCTGTTCCACAATCGTCTTCGCGAACGATGACGTCTTGTGCAACGTCGACGAGTCGACGTGTTAAGTAACCTGAGTCTGCTGTTTTCAGAGCCGTATCAGCAAGTCCTTTACGCGCTCCGTGAGTAGAGATGAAGTATTCAAGGACTGTTAAACCTTCACGGAAAGAAGATTTAATTGGAAGTTCGATAATACGTCCAGCCGGGTTAGCCATGAGTCCACGCATACCCGCAAGCTGTGTAAAGTTTGACGCGTTACCACGTGCACCTGAATCAGCCATCATGTAAATTGGGTTCGTATTTTCGAGTGTTTCCATTAAGCGATCTTGAATAACGTCTTTCGCATCGCTCCAATAAGAGATGACACGATCGTAACGTTCTTCTTCTGTGATTAAACCACGACGGAATTGCTTCATCACGCGGTCTACTTTTAATTGTGCTTCATCTAAGATTTCGCCTTTATTCGGAAGAACGACGATATCTGAAATACCGATTGTAATTCCTGCACGCGTTGAATATTTAAATCCTAAATCTTTCAAGCGATCAAGCATTTTTGATGTTTCTGTAATATGGAAACGTTGGAAGACTTCAGCAATGATGTCTCCTAAGATTCCTTTTTTGAACGGTTCTACAAGTTCCATCTCTGCAATGTGCGCTTTGACGTCTGTTGAACCTTCGACAAAGTATTTCTCTGGTGTTGCTACATGTAAGTTGTCGAGTGTTGGTTCATTAATATATGGGAACGAGTCAGGTAAAATTTCATTGAAAATAATTTTACCGATCGTCGTAATGAGTAATTGATTGTTTTGTTCATCTGTGAACGTTGGATTGTTTAATGACTTCGCTTGAAGTGCTACACGTGAGTGTAAATGCACATAACCATTTTGGTAAGCAATTAATGCTTCTTCTGGTGTAGAGAAAATCATTCCTTCTCCAACCGCATCTTTACGCTCTAACGTTAAGTAGTAGTTACCTAAAACCATATCTTGTGATGGTGTAACAACTGGCTTACCGTCTTTAGGGTTCAAGATGTTTTGTGCTGAAAGCATGAGAAGACGCGCTTCTGCTTGTGCTTCTGCTGAAAGTGGTACGTGAACCGCCATTTGGTCACCGTCGAAGTCAGCGTTATAAGCTGTACATACGAGTGGGTGAAGTGTAATTGCGCGGCCTTCAACGAGTACCGGTTCGAACGCTTGAATTCCGAGACGGTGAAGTGTTGGCGCACGGTTTAAAAG
>JASLGI010000060.1 GCA_030149685.1 Bacillaceae bacterium
ATAATCAGTTTTTTTGTCATTTTATACATATCATGTATAATTAAGATGATTCGTGTCACGTCGAACGAAAATTTCATAAGCGGAAGAAGTGTGAACATCTTGTTTAAAGACGATCGATTTGCGCATTACAATGCTGCTTCGTTTAGGAAAGACTTTATCGCAGGGATTACTGTCGGTATCGTCGCTATTCCACTCGGAATGGCCTTTGCGATCGCTTCCGGAGTAAAACCGGAGTACGGCTTGTACACAACAATTATTGCCGGCTTCCTCGTTGCACTCCTCGGAGGCTCTCGCTATCAAGTAGCTGGACCGACAGGCGCGTTCATACCGATATTGCTCGCTATCGTATTGCAATATGGGTATGAGGATTTATTGATCGCTGGCTTTTTAGCCGGTATATTCTTAATCATTATGACGTTTCTCGGAGTGAGTCATCTCATTCACTTTGTACCTCGATCCGTGACGATCGGGTTTACCGCCGGGATTGCCGTCATTATATTCACTGGACAACTCGGGAATTTCTTTGGTTTGGAAGGCGTCGAGAAAAAAGAATACTTCCACCAAAATATGATGGAACTATGGAATCAAATCCATACGATCAATACATACAGTATTATCGTGGCACTTATCGGGATTGCCACCCTCATCATATTACCTAAAATTGCGCCTAAACTTCCTTTATTATTAGTCGCTCTCGTTATACCGACGCTCATTTCGGTCTTTTTGTTCCCGGGAAAACTCGAAACGATCGGAACAGCTTTCGGAGGAATACCGAAAGAACTGCCTGCTTTCCAATTCCCACAACTGACACTCGATAAACTTATAACCCTTTGGCAACCAGCGTTAATCATCGCTGCACTCGGTGCGATTGAGTCGTTATTATCAGCAGTCGTTGCGGATGAAATGGCAGGAGGAAAAAAACATAATTCGAAAAGGGAATTATTCGGACAAGGGGTAGCGAACGTCGTTACACCGATGTTCGGAGGAATTCCAGCAACAGGTGCAATTGCACGTACGGCGACGAACATTAACTCTGGAGCAGTAAGTCCTGTCTCTAGTATTATTCAAAGTGTCTTCGTCCTCTTATTTTTATTACTCTTTGCACCGTATGCTTCTTATATTCCACTTGCAGCAATGGCACCAATTTTAATGCACGTTGCTTGGAATATGAGCTCTATTAAAGCTTTCCGTAGTATTGCAGTCGTCCGTAATGGAGATGCGCTCGTACTATGGGTAACATTTTTCTTAACAATTTTCGTTAACTTAACAGTAGCTGTTCAAGTCGGTATTTTACTCGCGGCACTTGCTTTCTTGAAAAAGATGACAGGACAAATGCAAGCATCACGAGCAAAATTATCAGATGTCGAACGTAAAACATTCGATGCAGAGACGAAAACTGTTTCGAAATATGTCATTGATGGGCCTATTTTCTTCGGAACAGCGAAAGTATTCGAAGATATGGTACCGAAATTATTAAATCATCAACCGGATATTTTAATTCTCGATATGGAACGTGTCTCCGTCATTGATGCGACAGGAGAAGGAGCGCTTTCTGGCTTGCTCGACCAAGCAAAACGTCAAAATACACGTGTCGTCTTCAAACGACTCGACCGTGAAAAACGAGCAATGTTCCGTAAAAGTGGATTATACGACCGTATCGGAGAAAACAATATTTTCATGCCCCAAGAGGCGTAATAAAAACCCCTATCAACCGTTGATAGGGGTTTTTTATCGTTATAATTGACGTTTCGTCGCTTCATAAATCGCCAACAACTCCTGGGCGATCGTTTCATACGAATGTTTTTTCACAATTTCACTTTTCGCTTCCGTATATCGTTCTTCTGGGCGACTTAACGCTTGTTCAATCCCTTTTGCTAATGACTGACTATTTTGTGGCTCTACGAGAATGCCTGCATCATTTGCTAATAAATAAGGTAACCCTCCGACATTTGACCCGACAACAGGTGTGCCGACAGCCATCGCCTCAAGCGCTACGAGCCCGAACCCTTCATGATAAGAAGGTAAAACGAAAACATCCGCCGCAGCCATCCAACGAGCAAGTGTCTTTTGTGGTTGGGGGCCGACTAAATGAATGCCTTCTTCTAATTGTTTCTCTTGAATAAGTGCTTGTACTTCTTGCACAAACGACGTATCTTTTTGAGAACCTACTATATATAGTAACAATTGTTCGTTCTCTTTTCGTGCAAGTTCATACGCTTCAATTAATTCAATAATCCCTTTCGCTCGGATGACATTTCCTACATATAATAAAATCGTCGCTTCTTTAGACAACTGTAACGTCTCACGAGCAATCTCTTGCGGACGTACGTGAAACACTTCAGGATCGACACCCATACTGACGACATGAACTTTACTTTCTTCTACTTCAAAATCGTGTACGACATCTTCTTTTAACTTTTCACCGACTGCGATTACTTGATCGGCATGTTGCAAAATTTTTTTCGTCCATGCAGCAATACGAGGACTCTTCTTTGGCATTTGATCAATATCTCCCCCGTGAGCAGTCACTACGTAAGGAACACCAAACCATTTCTTTCCTAAATAAGCGACGACTCCTGTCGGAAAAATATAATGCGCATGAACGAGATCAATTGTCTTCCGATTTTTCCACGTTTGAAACATTGCGCGCATAAACCATGAACTGTACTTGAACAGTTTCGTCAATTTTCCTTTACCTGGGTCTTGAATCGCAACAACTTTTGTATCTACCCCGACTTCATTCAATAAACCGACTTGGTTTTTCACGAAAATCCCAAAAGTCGGATGATTCGACGAAGGATACATGTTGCTTAATACGATAATTTTCGTCATTTTTTCTCTTCTTTCTCTATTTCTCATGAATTTTTATTGTTTTTTCATTATATCACATTTATTTTACAGACGTTTTGTAACAGTTGCAAACGTTATCATATCAAGCTTCTAGCATATATGTATACCCGATTATTACATGATGAAACGTCGAATATGACCGAATGTAACGTATCTGTAATATAACTGTAACCGAACGATAGATTCCCTATGATACTATGTTTAACAGTTAGACAAACAAGCAACACGCAACAGGAAAGAAACAATAACTTTAAAAATTAAAAAATTGCACATATGGACACTCTTGAAAGGGGTATTGAGAAAACGTTATGAAACGTATTTTATTTACAGTATTTGCGAGCTTCATGTTGCTCTTCACATCACCAGCAATGATGAAC
>JASLGI010000084.1 GCA_030149685.1 Bacillaceae bacterium
AGTAAAAGTAGATGCAGCTGATCAAGAAAAAGTTCTTGAAGGCGCAGTATTCAACTTATACAACGAAGCAGGCGAAGTCGTAAAAGAAAACTTAACGACAAATGAAGAAGGAATCATCGAAGTAACAGAATTAGAAGAAGGAGCTTACTACTTCCAAGAAGTAAAAGCACCAGAAGGTTACACATTAGATGAAGTAAAAGTAGAATTTACAGCAGAAAACAATAAAGAAATTACTGTAACAGTAAGCAACAATAAAACACCAGAAGAACCAGAAAAGCCGACACCACCAGCTCCAGAAGAGCCAGTGAAAAAAGCATCTGTTGAATTAATGAAAGTAGATGCTGCAGACGGTAAAAAAGTTCTTGAAGGTGCAGTGTTCAACTTATACAAAGCAGATGGTACGCTCGTTGAAGAGAATTTAATGACGAATGAAGCAGGTATCATTAAAGTAACAGGATTAGATGAAGGAGCTTACTACTTCCAAGAAGTGAAAGCACCGACAGGCTACACATTAGATGACACGAAAATTAATTTTGTTACAGAAAAAGCTCAACAAGTGTCACTTACAGTATCAAACACACAAACACCTGATGAGCCAGGTGAAGAAACACCAGAAGAACCAGAAAAACCAACAACTCCGGAACCAGAAGAGCCAGAAGAGCCTGAAGTTCCAGAGCCAGAAACACCAAAAACATCTGTAAAATTAGTAAAAGTAGATGCACGTGATCACGATAAAGTGTTAGAAGGTGCAATCTTCAACTTATACAAAGCAGATGGAACAGAAATTGCAACAGATTTAACGACGAATAAAGAAGGTATTATTCTCGTAGAAGATTTAGAAGAAGGCGACTACTACTTTGTAGAAAAACGTGCGCCAAAAGGTTATAAATTAAACCGTGATAAACATACATTCACAATCGAAAAAGATAAAAATGTAGAAATCACAGTTGAAAACAAGAAACGCCCATCAGGTGGCGGCGGAGGAACTCCACCACCAACTGAAACACCGGAAGAGCCAGGTGAAGAAACACCAGAAGAACCAGAAACACCTGAAACACCGGAAGAAGAAACACCAGAGGAGCCTGAGACTCCAGAAACTCCAGAAGGTGAAACACCAGAAGAGCCAGAAACACCAGAAACTCCAGAAGGTGAAACACCAGAAGAGCCTGAGACTCCAGAAACTCCAGAAAATGAAACACCAACAACACCAGAAGTAACTACTCCTGACAAACCGACAACACCAGGTCAACCAGTAGTAGAAACTCCTGAAAAAGAAGAGCAACCAGCAAAAGGAAATGTCTTACCACAAACAGGTGAAGCATTTAACCAATTCATTTTATTCGTTGCAGCACTTCTTATTATGATCGGTGGAATCTTTACTTTCCGTCGTACAGAAACAAAATAATTGAAAAAGCATCGCTCCATTATGGGGCGATGCTTTTTTGTATTTAATGTATAAGGTCGTCTTTCACACTTACTTGCCATGATAGACCAAATTGATCGATACACCATCCGTATGCTCGACTGAAGCCGTATTCACCGTTTGGCATGATGATCATTCCTTTTCGTTTTAACTTATTGAAGATCTGTTCTTGTTCGAAGATATTGTCAGCAGTAATAAAGATAGAAAAAGAAGGTGTGAAATCAAATGGTTGATCGATCGGATTGTCTTTCACGTAATATTCGATACCATCAATTTTTAATAATGCTGATTTTACGGTTCCAACTTTACCTCCTTCGTCTTCACGATAAATTTCAAGTGCGCGAAGTTCAACGAAGTCTAAGTTGTCTACATAATAATCAATCGCTTCTTTTGCATTTCCTTGAAACATTAAAAATGGGCGTGCTGTTGTCATAATCATTCTCCTTTCTCCTCTTATCTTACTATAGACAGCGCTCCATTTCTTCTTTGAATGATGTAGTCCCTTTGAATGAGTTTTTGAAAAAAAGAAGAGGAGAGATGTGGAAAAAAAGAGTTTATGAGTGAAAAGAGTGAATAGCTGATGAAGAACATCAAACTTTTCACTAATGAAAAAAGAAAAAAATGGAACTCTTTAGGAGGTCTATTCCAAAAGATAGTTGGAAAGTGGTACTTTTGGTAATTCAACCTTTATTTGTAATAGGAGGCTCGTTTGTTATACTTGGCTACACTTGGAAAAATTAAGAGGAGTGGATGTTTTGCCTGAAAATAGGAAGAAAAAATTAGAACTCCGTCAAGTAACGAAGATTTTTGGAAAGCATGAGAAACGTGCTCTTCGTTTACTCGCAGATGGAAAATCAAAAAAAGAAATATTGAAAGAGACGAAAGCGACAGTCGGTGTCAACCGTGCGACGTTTGATATTTATGATCGCGAGTTTTTCGTCATTATGGGTCTTTCTGGTAGCGGAAAGTCTACACTCGTTCGTTTATTGAACCGTTTGATTGAACCGACAGAAGGAGAAATTTTGATCGATGGTGAAGATATCGTTGCGATGAATGCAGAAGAACTACGCAATGTTCGCCGTAAGAAAATTAGTATGGTGTTTCAAAACTTCGCATTATTCCCACACTTAACCGTACTTGATAACACCGCATACGGTTTAGAAATTCAAGGTGTTCCGAAAGAGCAGCGTTCCGAACAAGCACAACGCGCATTAGATGCGGTTGGCCTTTCAGGTTATGAACAACAATACCCTTCCCAACTATCTGGTGGTATGCAGCAACGTGTAGGTCTTGCACGGGCACTTGCCAATGATCCAGATATATTACTCATGGACGAAGCGTTCAGCGCGCTTGACCCACTCATTCGACGTGATATGCAAGATGAAATGTTGCAACTTCATGGAGATATGGGGAAAACGATCGTCTTCATTACCCACGATTTAGATGAAGCTTTACGCTTAGGCGATCGTATCGCTTTGATGAAAGATGGAGAAGTCGTTCAAGTTGGTACGCCAGAAGAGATTTTAATGCGTCCGTCGGATGACTATGTTGAGCGTTTTGTAGAAGACGTTGATTTATCGAAAGTATGGACAGCCCGTCATATTATGAAAAAAGCAGATACTGTACAAGTCGATCGTGGTCCGCGGGTTGCATTGCGTCTAATGGAACGATTAAAAATTTCGTCGATTTATGTGCAAGATAAACAAGGTCGATTACTCGGAGCAGTGACAGACCAAGCGTTAGATCGAGCGATTGACGAAGAGCTAACATTAGAAGATATTGTAACGAATGATTTCGCACGTGTGTCAGGAGATACGATTATTACAGAGTTATTTGATGACGTATCTAATGCGACGATTCCTGTCGCTGTTGTGAATGAACGTGACCAATTAGAAGGAATTATTATTCGTGGTGCGTTAATCGGTGCTCTTGCAGGACTCGATGAATATATCAATGAAGAGGGGGTCCAGGCAAATGAAGGGAATGGATGAGCTACTTCCACGCTTACCTTTTGCAGAATGGATCGATCGAGGTGTCGATTGGTTAGTGACGGAATTTTCAGGGTTTTTTGATGGTATTGCTAATGGGTTAGAGTGGATTGTTGAGTCATCGGTAGATGTGATGGCACTTGTACCTTCGATTATACTTGCTGTTATTTTCGCGGGAATCGCATGGCTCGTTTCGACTCGAAAAATCGCTTTTTGGACATTGATTGGATTTTTATTTATTGATTATTTAGGACTCTGGTATCCGATGCTCCAAATGCTTGCCCTCGTATTGACATCTGTCTTTTTTGCTATTTTGTTTGGCATACCTCTCGGTGTGTTAGGTTCACAAAGTAAAGTGACACGGACGATTTTAAATCCGACATTAGATTTGATGCAGACGATGCCGGCTTTCGTATATTTAATACCGGCCATTTTCTTCTTTAATATTGGGGTCGTTCCAGGGGTTGTCGCGTCGGTCATTTTCGCGATGCCTCCGACGATCCGCTTAACTATGTTAGGAATCGATCAAGTACCGAAAGATTTAATTGAAGCGACAGAAGCATTCGGTGCAACGACGCGTCAACGTTTGTTGCGTGTACAATTGCCACTTGCGAAACCGACAATTATGGCAGGGATTAACCAAAGTATTATGCTCGCACTTTCAATGGTCGTTATTGCTTCGATGGTAGGTGCTCCAGGGTTAGGAGAGAAAGTATATCGAGCAGTTACTCAATTGAAAACAGGAGTAGGTGTCGAAGTAGGTGTAGCGATTGTCATCGTTGCAATTATTTTAGACCGTATTACACAACATGCGGGTAGAGATAAACAAGGAGGAGTAGAAACATGAATTTAACGAAAAAATTAGTAGGTATTGGTGCTGCAGCTGTATTAGCTTTTGGGTTAGCAGGATGTGGCTCAAGTGATGAAAAGGTTTCTGTTGAAGGAAAAACGATTGGAGAAGCAACAGAATATAAAATTACAGGAATTGACCCAGGAGCAGGGATTATGGAAGCGACAGATCGCGCATTAGAAGATTATGCATTAGATGAGTGGGAAGTAACGACAGGTTCAGGTGCAGCGATGACAGCAGCATTGAAAAAGGCGTATGATAAAGAACAACCTATTATTATTACAGGTTGGACACCGCACTGGAAGTTTGCGAAATTCGACTTAAAATATTTAGAGGATCCGAAAGAATCTTACGGTGGAGAAGAAGAAATCCGTTCGATTTCTCGTACAGGTTTCAAAGAAGATTTGCCAGAAGCACATGCAATTTTATCGAACTTCGCTTGGGAAGAAGATGATATGGGGCAAGTGATGGGCGATATTGAAGATGGTATGAGTGAAGAAGAAGCTGCTCAACAATGGATCGATGAAAACGAAGAGGTCGTTGCGACGTGGACAG
>JASLGI010000096.1 GCA_030149685.1 Bacillaceae bacterium
GCTGACTGTGAAGAAGTCGTCGTTATCGCGAACTTGCCTTATTATGTAACGACACCGATCATCATGTCATTTATTGAAGCAGAGGCGCCGATCGATCGCATCGTCATGATGATGCAAAAAGAAGTAGCAGAACGAATGACCGCTGAGCCAAGCACAAAAGCTTATGGTTCATTATCGGTAGCTGTACAATATGAAATGGAAGCGTCGATTGCGATGATCGTGCCACCGACTGTATTTATTCCAAAACCGAATGTTGATTCAGCTGTGTTAAAACTCGTACGGAAATCAGAACGTCCGGCAGAAGTACTCGATCGTGCATTTTTCTTTAAAGTCGTTCGAGGTTCATTTGTGCAACGAAGAAAGACGCTCGCGAACAATTTACAAACGTCTTTACCGAATGGAAAAGAGAAAAAAGCGCTCATTCGTACGTGCTGTGAAAAAGCGTCTATCGACCCGTCAAGACGTGGAGAAGCTCTTTCGATTGAGGAGTTTGCAAACTTATCAAACGCCTTGTATCCGCATTTTAAAGACGATTCAAAAAATGAGTGAAAAAGGGTTGACAAGAGTATCTAATTATTGTTAAAATATCCGATTTGACATATCGTTTAAATTGTCGTATAATGGCAATAAGTGAGGTGTAAGCGATATGCCAAAAACATTAGCGGACATTAAAAAGTCATTAGATGCCCACTTAGGGAAACGTTTGCACTTAAAAGCGAACGGTGGTCGTAAAAAGACAATTGAGCGTGAAGGAATTTTATCTGACACGTATCGAGCAGTTTTCGTTGTCGAGCTCGACCAAGATGAGCATGCCTTTGAGCGTGTATCTTATAGCTACGCAGATGTATTAACAGAAGCAGTAGAGATTACGATTTTAGATGGAGATAGTGAAGAAGCATTCACTATTAATGAATAAGATGTCCTTTCAGTAGGAACCTATACCGTTAAGGAGAGACTTAACGGATGTCTATTTCTTTCGAAGGAAAGAAATAGAGTAGGTTCACGGACAGACGAGTAATTGAATAGTTGAACCGAGACGCCTTTGCAGCTATTAGAGAAATAGATGCGAGGTGTTTTTTCTATGGAAACAAGGTACGAATCCTCCCAACTTATGATAAAATAGAAAGAAGGAATAAGGAACGAGGGGGTACGCGTATGTTATATGAAAAAGCTTCGGCTAAAATCAATTTAACTTTAGACGTTTTAAGGCGCAGAGAAGATGGTTATCATGAAGTAGAAATGGTGATGACGACTGTCGATTTATCTGACCGTTTATCGTTTAGTGAAACGATGGATGGGAAAATTACGATTCGTTCATCTGCTCATTTCGTTCCTGAAGATCATCGGAATTTGGCTTATCAAGCTGCACAGTTATTGAAAGAACGTTACGATGTGTCAAAAGGTGTTATCATACATATCGATAAAAAAATTCCTGTAGCAGCAGGTCTCGCTGGAGGAAGCGCGGACGCAGCGGCAGCTCTTCGCGGATTGAATCGATTGTGGAATTTACAACTATCATTAGATGAATTAGCGGAGTTAGCGACAGAAATTGGTTCAGATGTCGCTTTTTGTGTGTATGGAGGTACGGCAGTAGCTACAGGTCGAGGGGAGAAAATACGAGCGATTTCAGCTCCTCCGAATTGTTGGGTTATCTTAGCAAAGCCGAACTTATCTGTTTCAACAGGAACGATTTATACGCGACTTTCGTCTAAGCAGATGGGAAACCGTTCGACCGATCAAATGGTTGCAGCAATTGAAGCGCAAAATTATGAAGAGATTTGTCGCACGACTTCAAATACGTTAGAATCAGTAACGTTGAATCTTCATCCAGAAGTTCGTCAACTGAAAGAAAAAATGGAAGACTTTGGAGTAGATGCCGCTCGGATGAGTGGTTCAGGCCCGACTGTTTATGGGCTTGTAAAAAATGAGTTTCAAGCGCAACGAATTTATAATGCGCTAAAAGGTTTTTGTGAAGAAGTTTATGCGGTTCGACTCGATGGAGAGCGAACGTATTCTAGTTGATAAAAAATAAACGTATGTGGTAATGTACGGATAAACATACGGTGTAGGAGATGGTCTTTTGAAGTGGAAACGAAGTGAACGACTCGTCGATATGACGAGACATTTATTCGAACATCCGCATACTTTGATTCCGCTGACATATTTTTCTGAACGATACAATGCAGCGAAATCTTCCATTAGTGAAGATTTATCTATCATTAATGAAACATTAGAAACTGTTGGTGAAGGACATTTAGTTACTGTGTCAGGAGCTTCAGGTGGTGTTCGTTACATTCCAGATGTAAAAGAAGAAGACATAGAAGAACTCGTTGAACATTTAATTGAAGAACTTGGACGTACGGACCGATTATTACCAGGGGGATATTTGTTTTTAACAGATTTGTTAGGACGTCCTCGTTTAATCGATCGCATCGGAAAAGTTTTCGCATCATTTTATAAAGATGCGTCGATTGATGTCATCATGACAGTAGCAACGAAAGGAATTCCGATTGCTCAAGCGATTGCGAAACATTTAAATGTCCCTGTTGTCGTCGCACGACGCGATAGTAAAGTAACAGAAGGTTCAACAGTGAGTATTAATTATGTTTCAGGTTCTACACGACGAATCCAAACGATGGTACTATCGAAAAGAAGTATGGAAAGCGGTCAACGGGTATTACTCACGGATGATTTTATGAAAGCCGGCGGAACGATGGTCGGGATGAAAAACTTATTAGAAGAATTTGAGTGTGAATTAGCAGGTATTGCTGTTTTAGTGGAAGCAGAACATGCAGAAAAAGCACTCGTCGATGACTATATTTCTCTCGTTCAGCTCTGTGAAGTTGACGAACAGAATGGTACAATAAAGTTACAAGAGGGAAATTACAATCAGAGGGGGATTGTTGAATGAAAACGATCGAAACAAAAGGGGCAC
>JASLGI010000117.1 GCA_030149685.1 Bacillaceae bacterium
AAAGGACGACCTACTCTTTGTACGTATTAACGATTAAGCATCGTTTTCACACGTGCAACAACATTATCTACTGAGAAACCGAATTTCTCCATAACGATATCTCCTGGTGCACTTGCTCCGAAACGATCAATCGCGAGAACATCACCGTCAAGACCTGTATACTTATGCCATCCGAGCGATGCACCCATTTCAATCGCAAGACGTTTTGTAACAGATGAAGGAAGTACTTCTTCTTTATACGCTGCATCTTGAGCATCGAAACGATCCCATGAAGGCATTGAAACAACAGATACATGGATATTTTCACGAGCTAATACTTTTTGGGCTTCAATTGCTAAGCTTACTTCTGACCCTGCTGCGAGTACTAATGCATCAACTTGACCTTCCGCAGGAGAAATTGTGTAAGCACCGCGTCCAACACCTTCAAACGCTTCTTTTTTCGTTCCAGGAAGTACTGGTAAATTTTGACGTGAAAGAACGAGTGCTGTCGGCGTAGCTTCTGATGTTAATGCATAGTACCATGCCGCTGATGTTTCGTTCGCATCTGCTGGACGCATAACAGAAAGGTTTGGCATCGCACGGAAGCTTGCTAAATGTTCAATCGGTTCGTGTGTCGGACCATCTTCTCCTACAGCGATACTATCATGCGTGAAGACGTATGTGACTGGAAGCCCCATAAGTGCTGATAAACGAACCGCAGGACGTACGTAATCGCTAAACACGAAGAATGTTGCACCGAATACGTCAACACCACCATGAAGCGCCATTCCGTTTAATGCTGTACCCATCGCAAATTCACGTACACCGAACCAAATGTTACGCCCTTCGAAGTTTTCTTCTGGTAAGAAGTTCCCTTCACCTTCCATTGTCGTTTTGTTCGAACTTGCAAGGTCTGCACTTCCGCCGAATAATGAAGGAACCGCTTGTGCAATCGCATTGATCGCTTTATGTGATGCACTACGAGTTGCTACTGATTCTCCTTCTTCATACGTTGGCATTTGTTCTTTTAAATTCACTGGGAATTTACGCGCAACTGCTTCTTCTAACTGCTTAGCAAGTGCTGGATGCGCTTCTTTATACGATTCAAATAACTCGTTCCATTCCTCTTCAACATTTGCACCGAGTGCTGTTGTCGCTTGTTTAAATGCCTCATATACTTCTTCTGGTACGTGGAATGGTTCATGTGGCCAATCATACGCTTCTTTTGTTAATGTTAATTCTTCTTCACCGAGTGGTGCTCCATGAACACCAGATGTACCTGATAAATTTGGTGAACCGTACCCAATGACCGTTTTTACTTCGATTAATGTCGGTGCTTCTTTATTTTCTTTCGCAGTTGTAATCGCGTTTGAAATTTCTTCTACATTATTTCCATCTTCTACACGGATGTAGTGCCATCCATAAGATTCGAAACGTTTCTGCGTATTTTCAGTAAATGATTTATCTAAATCGCCATCAAGCGAAATATCGTTACTATCATAAAGTACGATTAGTTTATCAAGTTCTAAATGACCTGCAAGTGAAATCGCTTCTGCAGCGACACCTTCCATTAAGTCGCCATCTCCGCATAATGCGTATGTGTAATGATCAACGACATCAAAATTTTCTTTGTTATACGTTTTCGCTAAATGTTTTTCTGCCATTGCCATACCAACTGCCATACCGATCCCTTGTCCGAGTGGACCAGTTGTTGCTTCTACACCTACTGTATCACCGTATTCTGGGTGTCCTGGAGTTTCTGATCCCCATTGACGGAAGTTTTTAATTTCTTCCATTGAAAGTTCATAACCACTTAAATGGAGTAAGCTATATAAAAGCATTGAACCATGTCCTGCTGAAAGAACGAAGCGGTCGCGGTTAAACCAGTTTGGGTTTTTCGGGTTATGGTTCATATGTTTCGCCCATAATGTATAAGCCATTGGAGCAGCTCCCATAGGAAGCCCTGGGTGTCCTGAGTTCGCTTTTTCAATCGCATCGATTGAAAGCGTGCGAATCGTATTAATTGCTAATTGGTCAATTTGTTTCGTCATGAAGTACGTACATCCTTTCGTATCTGTCAAATAGTAGTTTTTTCATCTCTTAGTGTAAGCAAAAAAAGAAAAAAAGACAATGTTCGTCTTATTGTTCTTTGTTTTTATTCCGTTCTTTCGCTTCACGCACTTTTTCTGGCGTTACATCGTTACCTTCTTCATCTAAAATCGTGACATTTTCAATGGTTGCGCGCATTGATTTACGGAAAGATTGTAAATACTCTTTGCGAAGTTTCGTCTGCTCAGCTGCTTCTTCTGTAGAAAGCCCAACTGTTTTTCCTTTATGTGCAAGCTCATTAATACGAGCTAATTTATCTGGTGATAACATTTTTCTCCTCCATCCTACTCAATATAATTAAAACGTATCTAAAGTTTGTCGAAAGTGCAACCTTTTCATTCTCTTTTTCACAAATCCTTCATGTTTTCAAAATCTTTTGAACGAACCTCATACTTTTAGTCCTTTACACCTACGAACTTCTGTTTGCAATCCCTCCTAGGAAATGTTATAATTCCTACCATATAAATAGGATCATTTAAGGAGGGTTATGTATGGCTAAAATCTCAAAACGCCAGCAAGAAATTTTGGATTTCATTAAAGATGAAGTGCGTATGAAAGGTTATCCACCATCTGTTCGTGAAATCGCAAAAGCTGTTGGATTAGCATCTAGTTCTACAGTGCACGGGCATTTATCACGTTTAGAAGCGAAAGGATTTATTCGTCGAGACCCGACGAAACCACGCGCAATTGAAATTTTAGATCCGAACGGAATCGAAGAGTTAAAAACACCGGTTGTTCATATTCCACTCGTCGGAAAAGTAACAGCTGGTCAACCAATTTCAGCAATTGAAAACATTGAAGAATACTTCCCTATTCCGGCGACGATCGATTCTTCAGAAGAACAACTTTTCATGCTTGAAGTATCAGGAAACAGTATGATTGAAGCTGGTATTTTAGACGGTGACTATGTCATTGTAAAGCAACAAAACACTGCTGAAAATGGTCAAATCGTTGTCGCGATGACAGAAGAAAATGAAGCGACAGTTAAACGTTTCTTTAAAGAAAAAAATATGTTCCGTTTACAACCTGAAAATAGTGCGATGGCACCTCTCTTACTTCCAGAAGTTTCTATCCTTGGACAAGTTGTCGGTGTATACCGTTCACTATAAGTCGATAAACATCAAGAAAAGTCGGTAGCAATAATTATTGCTACCGGCTTTTTAATTACACTTGAATCATTCCATCGTTGATTAACTTCTCTACAGAAGCTAATACTGCTGCTTTTACGTGTTCATACGTTAAACCACCTTGAACATATGCTGTATATGGCGGACGAATAGGACCATCTGCTGTTAACTCAATACTCGATCCTTGAATAAATGTTCCCGCTGCCATAATGACATCGTCTGTATATCCTGGCATATATGACGGCACTGGCATGTAATGCGCATTGATCGGTGAATTTTCTTGAATCATTTGACAGAAACTAATCATCTGCTCTGGCGTCTCAAACGATACGGACTGAATTAAATCGGTGCGATCTGCTGCGTAATGAGGAGTTGTCGTCATTCCGAAGTCTTCTAATAATGCCGAAGTAAAGATTGCTCCTTTTACCGCCTGACTGACTACGTGAGGTGCTAAGAAAAAACCTTGATACATTTCAAGTAATGTATCTAAAGAAGCTCCTGATTCACTTCCTAAGCCTGGAGAAGTCATTCGGTAAGCACAACGTTCAACAAGCTCTTCTTTCCCCGCTACGTACCCTCCTGTACGTACAAGTCCGCCTCCTGGGTTTTTAATCAATGAGCCAGCCATTAAATCTACGCCTAATTCTGTCGGTTCCATCGTTTCAACAAATTCCCCGTAACAATTATCGACAAAAATAATTACATCGTCTCTCATCTTACGTACACGACGAACCATCTCATCGATTTCTGCAATTGTAAATGAAGGACGTTCAGAATATCCTTTTGAACGTTGAATACCGATAACACGCGTTTTATCACTCATACGTTTTTCGACTTCTTCAAAATCGACAGCTCCATCTTCTAATAAATCGACATGTTGGTAGTCAATGCCATAATCTTTTAACGAACCAGTATCTTCTTCACCACCATCGACAATCGATGCGAGTGTGTCATATGGCTCTCCCGTAATATACATTAATTCATCTCCGGGACGAAGAACACCGAATAAACTAATCGCTATTGCGTGAGTTCCTGAAACGATTTGTCCTCGTACGAGGCAACGTTCTGCTCCAAACACATCTGCATATACTTGTTCTAACGTGTCACGTCCACTGTCATCATAACCGTAACCAGTCGTTCCAGTTAAATGAAAATCACTTACTTTGTTGTCACGAAAAGCTTTTAACACTTTCCGTTGATTGTAAAAAGCGATATCTTCCGCTTTCTTAAAATACGGTTGAACTTTTTTTTCCGCCTTTTCTGCTCGTTCTGATAAAGTTGGATCAATCGGTTGTAAAAACATCATTGTCTCCTCTTTCTATTTATTCAATGTTGACTGGATTATACGAATATTTTCTTCAATCGTTGCATTCGCATCTAACCAAACAACATCTAATTTATTTCTAAAATAAGTCAATTGACGCTTTGCGTATTGACGTGTGTTTTTCTTGATTTGCTCAATGACTTCTTCTTTTGTCAAATGCCCTTCAAAATAGGGGAACCATTCTTTATAACCGATTCCTCGCATTGACTGTGCCTCCCGAACACCTTTCATATAAAGCGCTCGAACTTCTTCTTCTAACCCATCACGAATCATTAAATCTACTCGAAGATCAATCCGTTCATATAACTGCTCTCGTGGCATCGAAAGACCAAATATCACCGAAGGGTAAATCTTTTTCTGCCCCCGACTTTGATCGATGTCACTTTTTGTCTGTCCCGTCACTTCATAAACTTCTAATGCACGAATGACGCGACGTAAATTATTCGGATGAATATCATTTGCGCTTTGTGGATCAATCGCAAGTAAACGTTGATGCATCGCTTCTTTTCCCATTTCTGAAGCTTCTTTCTCCAATCGTTGTCGCACTTGTTCATCAGAACCTTCGTCCGTAAAACGAAAATCATAAAGGACAGATTGAACATATAATCCTGTTCCCCCGACAATAATCGGCGTTTTCCCTCTCGTTGAGATCTCTTCAATGTATGTACGAACATCTCGTTGATACTCTGCTACGGAAAAAGAAGCAGTCGGTTCTAATCGATCAAAATAATGATGCGGTACACCTTGCATTTCTTCTTCTTTAATTTTTGCAGTACCAATATTAAGTTCTCGATATACTTGCATCGAATCTCCATTAATTACTTCTCCATCGATTGCTTTTGCTAAAGCAACACTTAAGTCGGTTTTTCCTGAAGCGGTCGGCCCGACGATGGCAATCACTTGCTTATTCATCTTACGTTCACCTACTTTCAATCATTTATTTTAGCATAGTTTATAAAAAAAGAAATGTTATGAAAAACCTCCAGCTAAATGCTGGAGGTTTCTTTATCATTTAAATTGTCGTGTCGCATGAACAGCTGTTTTCCAACCATCATACAATTCAGTTCTCATATCTTCTTTCATTTCGGGTTCAAACCGTTCTGCTGCAAGCGTCATCTCTTGTAACGCTTCTTTTGATTCATAAAAACCGACAGCAAGTCCTGCAAGATATGCTGCTCCAAGCGCGGTCGTCTCCAAATAGTGTGCTCTTTCGACAGGAACATCTAAAATATCGCTTTGGAATTGCATGAGTAAATCATTTGCCGCGGCTCCTCCGTCGACGCGTAACATGTCGATTGCATGTCCTGCATCTTTTTCCATCGTGTGTAAAACATCGGCTGATTGATACGCGAGTGACTCAAGTGTCGCACGAATAAAATGTTCTTTCGTCGTACCTCGTGTTAATCCAAAGATAGCTCCTCTCGCTTCCGAATCCCAATAAGGTGTGCCGAGTCCGACAAATGCTGGAACGACGTAAACACCTTCTGTATCGTTCACACGGCGAGCATAAATTTCCGAATCAGACGAACGTTTAAACATACGAAGACCGTCCCGCAACCATTGAATCGCACTGCCTGCGACAAATACGCTACCTTCTAAAGCATACGTTACTTCTCCATCAAGTCCCCAAGCAATCGTCGTTAATAAACCATTTTCTGATAACACTGGTTCTGTCCCTGTATTCATTAACGTAAAACAACCTGTACCGTACGTGTTTTTTGCCATACCTGCTTCAAAACAGACTTGGCCGAATAACGCACTCTGTTGGTCCCCTGCAATTCCTGCAATCGGGATTTCGTCACCGAAAAAAACAACAGGATCTGTCGTCGTATACACTTCAGAAGAAGGACGTACTTCTGGTAAAAGTTCCATCGGAATATTAAACATTTCACATAATTCTTCGTCCCACTCTAACGAATGAATATTGAATAACATCGTTCGTGATGCATTCGAATAATCCGTTACATGGGCTTTACCTGCAGACAACTTCCAGACGAGAAATGTATCCATCGTTCCAAATAACAGTTCTCCTTTTTCTGCTCGTTCTTGCGCACCTTCAACATTGTCTAAGATCCAACGAATTTTTGAAGCAGAGAAATAAGGATCAATCGGTAAACCTGTTTTTGGTTGCGATATCTCTTCATACCCTCGTTCTTTCCATTCATCGACGATTTGTTGTGTTTGGCGCGACTGCCAAACGATGGCGTGATAAATCGGCTGCCCTGTTTTTTTATCCCAAATGACCGTCGTTTCACGTTGGTTCGTAATACCGATACCTTTGATTGCTGATGCGTCAATGTTGTTTTCACTTAAAACCGCTGCGATAACACTCATCGTCGAACCCCAAATCTCATTAGCATCATGCTCAACCCATCCAGAATGAGGGTAGTGTTGGTGGAATTCTTTTTGAGCACTATATTGAATATCTCCTTGGTCATCAAATAAAATCGCTCGCGTACTCGTCGTTCCTTGATCAATCGATAAAATATAATTTTTCATAGCGTATCGCTCCCTTTACATAATACGTTTGAACATTTTTTCAATATCTGTCGTCGAAAAATGAATAATGACCGGTCGACCGTGCGGACAAGTGAACGGATGTTCCGCTCGACTTAAATCTTCTAACAAATGTTCCATATCTGCCCGTGTCAATGAATGATTCGCTTTGATCGATCGCTTACAACTCATTAAAATAGCTGTTTCTTCACGCAATTTCTCGATATCAATGCGATTTTCAGTCATTACTTGTTCAACGATTTGTTCTATCGTTTCCCTAATTTCACCTTTTGGAAACCATGCAGGATATTCTTTTACTGCATACGTTTGTGGCCCAAACGGTTCAAGGGTAATGCCGACGGATTGTAATAAAGGGAGACGTTCTTTTAACACGATTTCTTCTGCTGCAGAATAACGAAAGATGAGGGGCATCAACATCATTTGTCGTTCTTCTGCTGAAGATTGACCTAATGCATCTCGGAACTTTTCATAGTTGATTCGCTCTTGCGCTGCGTGTTGGTCAATCATATACATACCGGTTTCATTTTGAGCAATAATATACGTTCCATGTACTTGACCGACAATTTCTAAGGAAGGAAAAGCCGGATGGTGCGTCGGAATTTGTTCCTTACTATTTGAAAGTTCTTTTCGCTCTTGGAATGACTCTTCCTTATCATTAGCATCATCAAGTATAGTTTCGTTTTCTTTATCCATTACGAAAACATTTGGCGACTCTTGAACGAAATCAATCGTTTCTCTCTCGTTTTTATGCGGAGGAGAAGACGGTGGGGAAAAACTTAATTGTTCTTCTTTTTTCTTTCGCTCCAATGGAGGATTTTTTTTTGTAAAAGGCTGATTTTTTTCTTGAGGCGCACCTGATGGAATTTGTACGTGATGACGAATCGTCTCTCGCAACGTTTCTTCAATTAAAGGATAAAGATCATTTTCTTTACTGAAACGAACTTCTTTTTTTGAAGGGTGCACATTCACATCGACGAGTTGTGGATCTGTCGTTATCGATAAAACGACAATCGGGTATCGATGAATCGGTAAAAAGGTATGCATTCCTTCTAAAATAGAGCGTTGAATTAAAAAACTACGTACTGCTCGATGATTGACGAGCAATGTCATATAATTTTTAGAAGCGCGTGTCACTTCTGGTAAGGCGACATATCCTGAAATTTGATAGTCCGCTGTTTCGTTTGAAAAAGGGATCATTTTCGCTGCAATTTCATGTCCATAAATCGCTGTAATGACACGAAGTAAATCACCTGTACCTGGAGTTTGTAATAACGTTTTTCCATTGTGTATAAGACGAAAAGCAATATCAGGATGTCCGAGTGCTAATTGGTTCACGAGATCAATCGAATGACCGAGCTCTGTCTGAATCGTCTTGACATGTTTCAATCGAGCAGGTGTATTATAAAACAATTGACGTATGACTAAATCTGTCCCTCTACGCAAAGCAGCAGGTTCCTCTGTTACAATTTCTCCACCTTCAATTTGTAAATGCGTTCCTTCCGTTTCTGTCGACGTCCACATTTCTACTTTTGATACCGCTGCAATACTCGCTAAAGCCTCTCCGCGAAAACCGAGTGTTCGAATACGTGAAAGGTCAAACTCATTTGCAATTTTACTCGTCGCATGACGCTCAAAAGATAAAACCGCATCTACTCGAGACATTCCGACTCCGTCGTCAATGACACGAATCGATTCGAGCCCTGCTTCTTTCAATGCAATTGTAATCGAACGACTTTTCGCATCAATTGCATTTTCTACAAGTTCTTTCACAACAGATGCCGGACGTTCAACAACTTCCCCTGCGGCAATTTTGTTCGATAAAATCGGATCCATTACTTGAATATGAGACATCGTATCCCTCATTTCTTCTCTTCAATTAATTGCTTTTGCCATTCGTTGATCAATGTTAATGCTTCAATTGGTGAAGTATGCAACAAATTCGTTTTTAAAATTTCTTGGCGTACATCTTCTGGTAAAGACTCCTTAAACAAAGTTAATTGTTCTTCTTGAACGACGACTCGTTCTTCTTTTAGTTGTTCTTTCTCTACCTGTACTTCTTGAGGAGCTTCAGCTAATCTGTTCTCGTCCTCTCCACCTTCAAAGATGTGTAGCAATTCATTCGCTCGTGTTAAAATTTCTTCCGGCAATTTTGCAAGTGAAGCAACATGAATACCATAGCTTCGGTCAGCGGCCCCTTCTTGTACCTTGTGTAAGAAAACGACTTCTCCATCTTCTTCTGTTGCCGCAACGTGTACATTTCGTAACTGGGGAAGTGTTTCTTCTAACACTGTTAATTCATGATAGTGCGTTGAAAATAATGTGTTTGCTCCAATATTTTCATGAATAAACTCCATCATCGACTGCGCAAGCGCCATTCCATCGTACGTAGAAGTACCTCGACCAATTTCATCGAATAATAATAAACTACGACGTGTCGCATGAGTGATCGCATATTGTGATTCTTTCATTTCAACCATGAAGGTACTTTGCCCACTTGCTAAATCATCAGAAGCGCCAATTCGCGTAAATATTTGATCTGTAATCGGTAAATGCGCACGATGAGCCGGAACAAAGCTACCGAGCTGAGCCATAATGACAATTAATGCGACTTGACGCATATACGTACTTTTACCAGACATATTCGGTCCGGTAATAAGTAACATATTCGACTCGTCCGTTAATAAACAATCATTAGGGACGAACCATTCTTCCGGTTGCATTTTTTCAACAACTGGGTGGCGTCCTTCAACAATTTCTAATGCGTAGCTATCATGAAAAGTTGGGCGAACATATTGATATTTTTCAGCGACATCCGCAAATGAAATAAATACATCTAAACTTGCAATTTGCATCGCTAATTTTTGTACACGCTCAATATATTGTTGTGCTTTCTCACGCACGTCGCGAAACAACTCATATTCTAATGTTAAAGCATCTTCTTCTGCATTTAAAATTAAATACTCTTTTTCTTTTAATTCCTCTGTAATATAACGCTCTGAATTCGTTAACGTTTGCTTACGTTCATAGCGTTCTTCATCTACTAAATGAATATTTGCTTTCGTTACTTCAATGAAATAGCCAAATACGCGATTATAATTAATTTTTAAATTTTTAATTCCTGTTAATTCACGTTCTTTCGCTTCTAAAGCGGCGAGCCATTCTTTCCCGTTTCTTGAAGCGTGACGATATTCATCTAATTGTGAATTGTAACCATCGCGAATGACACCTGACTCTTTAACAGAAATAGGCGGTTCCTCTGCAATCGCTGACGTTAATAATTGTGTTAACGGTTCACATGCATCGATCGATGGAGCAATTTCCTGTAAGGCAGGCTCTTGAGAATGATGCAACTGTTCAACAATTGTCGGAATGACTTGTAACGAATCACGCATTTGCGCTAAGTCTCGTCCTGTTGCTGTATTCATCGCAATACGACCAGCGAGTCTTTCCAAATCATAGACACGTTTCAATGACTCTTTCATCGCTCCTCGTTCTAAAAATGCTGTCATCCATGCTTCTACAAGATCCAGTCGTCGTTCAATCTTTTCTTTATTCGCTAATGGTTCATAAATCCAACGGCTTAAAAGACGTGCTCCCATCGCTGTAGATGTTTCATCCAATAAATCGAAAAGAGTCCCTTTTTTCTGGTTCGTACGAAGTGACTTTGTAAGCTCTAAATTACGCATAGAGTTCGCATCAATCGTTAATTTTTCATCTGTACGAATAAAACGAAACGGTCGAATATGAGCGAGTGATGTTTTTTGAGTAACGTATACATAATTCATCAGTCGCTCAACTGCTAGATACGTTGCTTGTGGAATCCGATTGACGAGATGAGAAATAGAAACATCCTCGTCTAATTCTTCCTCTATTGACAAGGCAATACCTTTTGCCGCCATCAATGGTTCAAAGACTTCGTAACGAACTGGATCGACGATTAACTCTTTTAGTTGTAAAGCAGCAAACTGATTCACTTGTTCTTCTGGTGTACCTTCTATGCGCTCGACACGACCTTCTCCTGTTGCTACGTCAACATATGCGATATATGATTCATCTCCTTCGTCATACGCTCCGATAAAATGATTTTCATCCCGGTTGATCGTCTTCCCTTCTGTTAACGTACCCGGTGTAACAATTTTTACGACCTCTCGACGAACGATTCCTTTCGCTTCCGACGGATCTTCAACTTGCTCACAAATCGCCACTTTGTAACCGTTTTTTACGAGTGTCTCGATATAGTTTTCAGCTGAATGATAAGGTACTCCACACATTGGAATTTTATCATCGTATTTTCCTGCACGGGCAGTCAATGTGATTTCTAATAATGCTGCTGCTTTTTCAGCATCTTCATAAAATAATTCGTAAAAATCTCCGAGACGAAAAAACAAAAAAGCGTCACGATGTTCTCTTTTGATTTCTAAATATTGCTTCATCATCGGTGTATGTTCTCTTGCCATATTATCCCTCTTCCTTTTCTTTTACATAATGAGAAAAGCAACTGAAAGGTCAGTTGCTTTCTCTTTATTTATACAATTGTTCATACATCATTTGTCGCACATTACGCTCGAGTTGTTGTGTAACGAGTTGAAGCAGTTCGTTTGCAATCGCTTGAGTCGACTGATATTGCTGCACAATCGGTAATGCATCAATTGTTCGTTCAAGGAATTCAATTTCTTGTTCAACTTGACGTAACGCCTCGATTTTCTCATATTGTTGAAAGTTTACTGCTTGTTGCTGTAATGCTTTCAATTGAGCGATTTTTTCACTCACAGAAGTACTCGCATGAATTTGGCGTTCTGCTTCACGAAACTGTTCTAATTCATCAACTGCTCGTAACTCTTGTACAAATTGATCAACTGCTCGTAAAATCTCTGCTTTTTCATAACGTTTTGTCATTATAAACGACCTTTCGTTTCTCCTAAATACTCTCCATATAATGACCAAGTGCGTGTTTCTGTAATTTTCACATCAACGATTTTACCAATCGCTTCTTTCGGCGCACGGAAGTTAACGAGTTTATTTTTCTCTGTATATCCCGATAAGACGTCTGGATCTTTTTTACTTTCACCTTCGACGAGGACTTGTACCGTTTGACCAGCATAAGCATCCATTGCTTGCTTCGAATAATGATTGACGACTTTATTTAGACGTAGGAGACGTTCTTGCTTCACTTCCATCGGTACATTATCTTTCATTTTAGCAGCAGGAGTACCTTCACGCGGTGAATAAATAAATGTAAATGCGTGATCGAACTGAACTTCGTGATACAGTGAAATCGTCTCTTCAAATTGCTCGTCTGTTTCGTTTGGGAATCCGACGATAATATCTGTCGTAAGCGTCACATTCGGAATAGCCTCTTTAATTTTTCGAACGAGTTCTAAATATTGTTCACGTGTATATTTACGTGACATAATCTTTAAAATGTCGCTAGATCCTGATTGAACGGGTAAATGGATATGATCGACTAAATTACCGCCTTTTGCGAGAACTTCGATTAAGTGATCATCAAAGTCTCTCGGGTGACTCGTCGTAAAACGAATGCGCGGAATATCGATTAAACGAAGCTCATCCATTAAGTCTCCAAGACCATATTCGATATCTTCAAAGTCTTTACCGTAAGCATTCACGTTTTGGCCAAGTAATGTTATCTCTTGATACCCTGCCGCTGCGAGCTCACGAACTTCTTGGATAATATCTTCTGGACGACGGCTACGTTCTTTCCCGCGTGTATAAGGAACGATACAATACGTACAGAATTTATCACATCCGTACATAATATTTACCCATGCTTTAATATTACCGATACGAGCCTTCGGAAGGTTTTCAATGATATCCCCTTCTTTTGACCACACTTCGACAACCATCGCTTTCGACATGTACGCTTCATGTAAAATTTCTGGTAAACGGTGAATGTTATGCGTACCGAAGACCATGTCGACATGTTGTTGTTCTTGTAAAATTTTGTTAACGATATTTTCTTGTTGTGTCATACACCCACAAACACCGATCAACATTTCAGGGTTTTCTCGCTTCATCCCTTTTAAGTGACCGAGTTCTCCAAACACACGGTTTTCTGCATTTTCTCGAATGGCACATGTGTTTAATAAAACAACATCTGCATCAACCCAATCCGTTACTGCACGATACCCTAACTGCATGAAAATACCTGCCATCACTTCTGTATCGTGTTCATTCATTTGACAACCGAATGTTCGAATATGGAATGTTCGTCCTTCGCCCATTCCTTTGAAACGTTCATCAATATCAAAATCATCAAAATAACGTACTTCTTCTTTTCCACGTTTTTTCGCATCGCGCATGGAAGGTGGTTGATAAACTGTATCAAAATATTGGCTATAATCTTTTTCTTCTTTTTTCGTTTGGAGGCGTTGTTCTTCGTTCAACGGAAACTCCCCTTTCTCTTTCTTTACTTTTTATCGCTGAAAATCAAACGGTGAATCTTCACTAATTCGAATGCGTTCAATTTCTTCAGCACGTCCTGTCTCATCATTTAAGCGAACGAATAAACCGTTTAATTGTGCTCGTCCTG
>JASLGI010000037.1 GCA_030149685.1 Bacillaceae bacterium
GGAGCGAAATGTTTACTCGTCGGTATTCGACCAGAAATTGCTCAAACGATCGTTACATTAGGCATTGATTTAACAAACTTTGCAACGACAAGTACGTTAGAACGCGGGGTGCAAGAAGCCTTACGTTTAACGAATCGAAAAATTGTGGAGGTTAATAAAGAATGAATATGCGCATTCCTATTTTAAAGCTTTACGATACGTTGATTGTATCTATTCAGTGGGAATTAGATGATCGTTCAGCTTTACAAGTCCAAGAAGATTTAATGAATAAACTACACAGCACTTCAGCCACAGGGGTATTGATCGATTTGACAGCGATTGATTTCATCGATTCTTTCATTGCCAAAGTGTTAGGAGATGTTATTCAAATGTCTGAACTCATGGGGGCGAAAGTCGTCTTAACAGGAATCCAACCTGCTGTAGCGATAACATTGATCGAACTAGGAATTCGCATGGAAAATGTGTTAACAGCCTTAGACTTAGAAAGAGGTCTAGAGAAACTTCATAAAGAATTGGAGGACTAAGGATGACAAAGCGATCGTCTGTAGAAATATATACAGAGTGGGATGTCGTCGCTGCTCGTCAATTAGGACGTGAAGTCGCAAAAGAAATCGGTTTTCGAACGGTTGATCAAGCGCGAATTACGACGGCAATTAGTGAGTTAGCGAGGAATATTTATTTATATGCAGGTGCAGGGGAAATTGAAATCATTCGATTAGAAGAAGATGGTCAACGAGGTATACGTATTATTGCACGCGATCAAGGGCCTGGTATACCGAATATCCGACGAGTAATGGAAGATGGTTTTACAACATCTGGCGGGTTAGGTGCAGGGATGCCAGGAGTACGACGTCTCGTAGATGATTTTAAAGTAGATACAGAAGTGGGGAAAGGTACGACAATTTATGCGACAAAATGGTTACGGTAAAGAACGAAGGAGCGAAAAGAGATGAAACAATTACAACAGCAATATACAGAGTTACTCGAACAATATTTGCAAGAACAAAACGAAAAGGCTCTTTATTATGCTCAACAATTTAGTCGTCGCTTCATTGAAAAAGAAGTCGCTCCTGAAGAAGTTGTTAGTATACATAAAGAAGCGCATTTAGCAATTTGTCCAAAAAAGAAAGAAAGTGTGGAAGCTTCGTACGATTTTTTAATTGAAATGATGATTCATTACGGCCTTGCTTTGCGAGAGCATCAAAGTATGGTGAAGCAACGAGAAAAATATCAATATGAAATTGAAGTCGCAGCGGACGTCCAGCGAACACTTTTAAAAACAAAAACACCTGTTGTAGAAGGATTGGAAATAGGTTATGTGTCTGAAGCTGCATCGAAAATGAGCGGAGATTACGTATACTTTTCTCAAGGAGAAAAAGATCAAATGAGTGTTGCAGTAGCAGACGTTATAGGTAAAGGAGTACCCGCCGCATTATGTATGTCGATGATCAAGTTCGGAATGGATAGTGCGACGACAGGGCGAAACCATCCACATGATGTGTTGACGACAATCAATCGAACGGTAGAAAAAAGCATTTCTGATATGATGTTCATTTCGATGTTTTATGGGACATATCATAATGCAACAGCGACATTTACTTACGGTTCTGCTGGACATGAGCCAGCAATACTTTACCGAGAAAATGAACAAACAATTGAACTATTAGACGCTAAAGGGTTGTTGCTAGGTGTACATCCTGTCGTTACGTATGAAGAGCAACAAATTGTTTTACAGGAAGGCGATTTTATAGCGATTATGACAGATGGTGTGACAGAGGCGAAAGTAGAACAACAATTTATTACGGATCATTTGTTGCAACAGATGCTAGTAGAGCGTCATTCATTGTCTGCTCAAGAGATTGCAGAAGATATGTACGACACATTGATGCAAGCGCAAGACTTTGAATTACGTGATGATTTTACGATCGTCATTTTAAAAAAGAAGTAGAAAAAGTGTTTAAATATGAGAAAAATGGGTAACAATACAAGTAGGATTATAGATTGATAAAGGGGTGCGGAACATTGAATATTATTGCAAATGAACGAATGATAGAGGATGTACTACATATAGAAGTTGAAGGAGAAATTGATGCCTACACAGCGCCACAATTAAAAGAACGTGCAGCGTCCATCGATTGGACAGAAGAAACAGCTGTCATCATCGATTTATCGAACGTTACTTATATGGATAGTACAGGATTAGGTGTATTTGTCGGTATTTATAAACGAGCAAATGCAGCGAAAAGTCAATTTCAGCTAAGAGGGTTAAATGATCGATTATATCGTCTATTTGAAATTACAGGATTAGATGAAGTCATTGATATTGAAAAAGAAAGTGGTGATCTAGATGCAAAAATATGATTATGTTGAATTAAAATTACCTGCGAAAGCTCAATATATTGGAGTCGCGCGGCTCGCTTTATCAGGTATTGCGAATCGTTTAGGTTTTAGTTATGAAGCGATTGAAGATTTAAAAATTGCGATGAGTGAAGCAGTGACGAATGCTGTAGAACATGCATACAGCGAAGATACACAATCAGGAGAAGTCGTTATTGGTTGTGGGCTTTACGACGACCGTATTGAAATTATGGTTGCTGATCGCGGGAAAAGTTTTGATTTTGAAGAAGTTCGACAAACGACAGGACCTTATGATGAATTAGTCGATGCGGAAGTGTTGCGTGAAGGCGGTTTAGGACTGTATTTAATGGAAGCCTTGATGGACGAAGTGCGATTTCATCATGAGGAGGGAGTTACAGTTTTCATGACGAAGTACCTCGATAAAGAAAGAGGCGATGAAAATGCAAAAGAACAACAAATCTTCTCTTAATAAACGACCGATTGCTGACCAAGAACAAGTGCAAGAATGGATTCGTAGATATCAAGAAACAGGCGATGAGGCGGCTCAAACAGAGCTTGTGTTAAATTACAATCGACTCGTCCATTCACTTGCACGTAAGTATTCTTACGGAAAACAGTATCACGAAGATTTAGCTCAAGTAGGGATGCTCGGGTTACTTGGAGCTATTCGCCGATTTGATCCCGATAAAGGGCGTTCTTTTGAAGCGTTTGCTGTCCCGACAATCATCGGAGAAATTAAACGTTTCTTACGAGATAAAACGTGGGATGTTCACGTACCGCGTCGTATTAAAGAAATTGGTCCGAAAATTAAAAAGGCTGCAGAAGAATTAACGATTGAATTACAACGTTCACCATCTATTGAAGAAATTGCTGATCATATCGGATATTCTGAAGAAGAAGTTCTTGAATCAATGGAGATGGGACAGAGTTATCATTCACTCTCTATGGATTACCGTTTAGATGCGGATTCTGAAGGTGGTACAGTTACTTTAATGGATCTTGTCGGTGATCAAGAAGATGGGTATGAAACGATGGATCAACGGATGCTCGTAGCGGGCGCGTTAGAAGTTTTAAGTGACCGCGAACGTCAAATTTTACAATATACGTATGTCGATCAACTGAGTCAGAAAGAGGCTGGTGAATTGTTAGGGATTTCTCAAATGCACGTCTCTCGTTTACAACGTCGGGCATTGAAAAAATTACGAGAAGCAATATTAGCAACAGATGGAGTCGAGTAAATTGAACGAAATGATAAATGAGTCAATCGAGGTTTACGCTTATGGGACGGTGAAACGAGGAAACACTGAATCAGGTGATACATACTTATTGAAAGACGTAGAAGGTGGCGCTTTTTTAGTTATTGCAGATGGGCTAGGCAGTGGAGAGAAAGCGTTTCAGTCCGCAGCGGTAATTTATGACGTATTTGAACATGTATCATTAAATGATTCAGTAGAAGAGTTAATGGCTGCGTGCAATGATCGAATGAAAGATAAACGAGGAGCAGCTGTAACGATTGTGAAAGTTAATTATTTTCATCGTCGAGTAAACATGAGTGCGATTGGAAATGTGAGAGTATATATGCAGCAACCGACAGGAACGATGATTTATCCGATTCCACAACGAGGTTATTTATCAGGGCGTCCGCAAAAGGTGAAGGTCGAAAGTTATGACTATCAACCAGGGACGCTTTTATTTATGCATTCCGATGGAATTATGATGAAAAGTCCAAAGCAAACTTTACACGAGAGTTGTAATGCCTGTCAGTTAGCGATTCAAGTATGCCAATGGATCGATTTTACGGATGATGCAACTTTTATTACAGCAGAGTTGTTATAATAGATGAAATGAAAGCTGGCAAATGCCAGCTTTTTTGAAAGGTAGGAATTGATATGATCCAACGCGTAGCGAAAAAATTAAACATACAGCCATCACGTGTGAAAAGTGTCATTGAATTATTACAAGAAGGAAACACGGTGCCCTTCATTGCAAGGTATAGAAAGGAACAGACCGGTTCGCTCGATGAAGTACAAATTAAAGCGATTGAAGATACATATGCGTATAATATGCAATTAGAAGAACGAAAAAAAGAAGTGCTTGCATCGATTGAAGAACAAGGAAAGCTAACTCCTGAACTTCAACAATCGATTGAAAAGGCAATCGTCCTACAACGTGTAGAAGATATTTATCGACCGTATCGTAAAAAACGTCAAACACGTGCGACGAAAGCGATTGAAAAAGGTTTAGAGCCGATAGCGAAAAAATGGTTAGCAGGAAAATATGTATCTCTAGATGAAATGAACACTTATATTCGAGAAGAGAAAGAAGTGTATACACTTGATGACGTTCTTGCAGGTGCTCGAGATATCGTCGCAGAACATATTGCCGATCAACCGAACAGTCGACAAGTTGTCCGTAAATGGTCTAAGCGTCTCGCTGTCATTCGTTCTGAAAAGAAAAAAGATGCAGTTGATGAAAAAAGTACGTATCAAATTTATTATGACTACGAAGAACCGATTGAAAAATCAGCGCATCACCGTATATTAGCGATGAACCGTGGGGAAAAGGAAGATGTACTCCGTGTATCGATTCAATTTCCAGAAGAGAAAATATTAGACGAATTAAACCGTATATATATAGAAGGAACTCAAAACGAAACGAAAGAACAACTCGCTTTATCGATTGAAGATGGTATGAAACGTCTATTACTTCCATCTGTTGAACGAGAGTTAAGAAGTGAGAAAACAGAAGAAGCAGAACGACAGGCGATCCGTGTTTTTGCAGAGAACTTACGTAGTTTATTATTGCAACCACCTTTAAAAGGGCAAACGGTATTAAGCATTGACCCAGCGTTTCGAACAGGATGTAAATTAGCTGTCGTCGATGAGTTAGGCGCTTTGCAAGAGATCGACGTTATTTATCCACACCCCCCACATTCGAAGAAAAAAGCATCGGAAGAAAAGTTGCTTCATTTAATAAAGAAATATAATGAACCAATTATTGCGATAGGGAATGGAACAGCATCGAGAGAAACAGAACAATTTGTCGCAGCACTTATTCAAACATATAAAGTAGATACAGGATTTGTTATCGTGAATGAAGCAGGGGCAAGTGTATACTCTGCATCGGAAGAAGCGAGAGACGAGTTTCCGGATTTACAAGTAGAGGAAAGAAGTGCAGTTTCGATTGCCCGTCGACTTCAAGATCCGCTATCTGAACTTGTAAAGATCGACCCTGCTTCATTAGGTGTCGGTCAATACCAGCATGATGTGAAACAGAAAGAGTTAAAGGATTCTTTGAATTTCGTCGTTGAGACAGTCGTTAACCGAGTAGGAGTAGATGTCAACACAGCATCTGTCTCTCTATTGCAACACGTTTCCGGATTATCAAAAGCAGTAGCGAAAAATATCGTCGCTTACCGAGAAGAGCATGGTGCGTACACAAACCGCCGTCAATTAAAGAAAGTAAAGCGCCTCGGGGAAAAAACATATGAACAAGCTATCGGTTTCTTACGTATTCGTGAAGGAGAAGAGCCATTAGACGCAACAGGTATTCACCCAGAAAGTTATGAAGTAGCAGAAGCTTTACTACAAGTAGCCAGTTTAACGAAAGACGATATCGGAACTGAACGAGCGGAACAATTAAGGGAAGTGCCATTAAAAGAGTGGAGTATAAAGAGCGACATCGGGGAAGAAACGATGAAAGATATCGTAGAAATATTACTTCGTCCGACACGAGATGTCCGAGATGAATTTCCACAACCGATCTTACAATCAAATGTATTGTCGCTTGATGATCTTCATCCAGGAATGAAATTGCAAGGGACGGTACGTAACGTTGTCGACTTTGGAGCTTTCGTAGATATTGGGGTAACAGAAGACGGACTTATTCATATTTCAAAGTTAAGTAACCGTTATATAAAACATCCGTTAGAAGTTGTAGCGTCTGGAGATATTGTGACAGTATGGGTAGAGTCTGTAGACAAAGAAAAAGGGCGTATTAGCTTAACGAAATTAAAGCCTGAAAAATAACTTTAAAAAAAGGCTTGTCTTTTTGAAGAAGGTCGTATATAATTATAAACGTTGCTTGAGAGAACGACCTTCTTTCAAACAAAGATTAAAAAGATTAAAAAAGATTTTAAAAAAAGTGTTGACTTTCAAAAATGCTTGTTATATACTAATAAGCGTCGGTCAAAGAGATAACCGATAACGATTGAAATAAGGCCCCTTGGTCAAGCGGTTAAGACACCACCCTTTCACGGTGGTAACACGGGTTCGAGTCCCGTAGGGGTCACCATTTTAGAGCCATTAGCTCAGTTGGTAGAGCATCTGACTTTTAATCAGAGGGTCAGAGGTTCGAATCCTCTATGGCTCACCATTTTAAATATACTATATATAAAAATAATTATTTAGCGGAAGTAGTTCAGCGGTAGAATACAACCTTGCCAAGGTTGGGGTCGCGGGTTCGAATCCCGTCTTCTGCTCCATTATTTGCCGGGGTGGCGGAACTGGCAGACGCACAGGACTTAAAATCCTGCGGTAAGTGATTACCGTACCGGTTCGATTCCGGTCCTCGGCACCATTTTTGTTTTTGCGCCCGTAGCTCAATTGGATAGAGCGTTTGACTACGGATCAAAAGGTTAGGGGTTCGACTCCTCTCGGGCGCGCCATTTTTATTAGCTACGGGAAGTAGCTCAGCTTGGTAGAGCACTTGGTTTGGGACCAAGGGGTCGCAGGTTCGAATCCTGTCTTCCCGATAGTTTTTGTTAATAACGCGGTGTAGCTCAGCTGGCTAGAGCGTC
>JASLGI010000157.1 GCA_030149685.1 Bacillaceae bacterium
GATATTAACGCAGGACAGAATCTAAAAAAAGAAGCTGAAAGACTTCTAACCGTAGGGACTACGGGGATAGCCTAATCAATTAGCGTTCGTTAGAACGCTGTACTTAGGAATCTACTAGGCTTTAGCCTAGTAGTAGTTCAATACACAATCACGAATACAGGCAGGTTACATATTTAGATGAATATTTGTTTGCTAATAAAGAAGTATGTTTTCTCGACCCTTCTGATTCTTTTGAAGAAAAAGAAAAGAAATATGAAATAATTCGTCAACGTCTTTCAAAAGGTGGATCATTAACTGTGATCGCTACAGAATGTGTACCGTTGGCGTTTCCCGTCATTTATATCGAGCGGATGCGTGTCGAACAGATGCGAGCGATGTGGGGTGGGGACGCGCTCAAGAAGAGTATGTGTTGTGGGAGGAAGTAGGGGCAACGTATCGAACAGAACCATTAGATTTTTTCTTTGATGATTCTCGCTACAAGTGGCAAAAATGGTGGGATGCCCGTTTAACGACGGAATATGTAACACGTTATGCATATGAAGATATTCGTTTTAAGACAAAGTCCGAACAATTGAAATAAATGATATTTAAAAAGCGCATGAAATTCATTTCATGCGCTTTTAAACATGTATTGATGAGCTAAACAGTGAAATGAGCGTGTCGAATCGTTGATTTTTCAATTTGAATCGTCGTATGTTCAATTTTAAACTTTTCATAAATCTCATCGATTGCTCGTTGCAATATAACTTGTTCGTCAGCATCTTCATCAATAACAACATGTCCTGTTAACATATCGAGCCCGGATGTTAATGTCCAAATATGTAAGTCATGGACAACTTGAACGCCAGGGATTTGTTCGAGTGTTTGTTTCACGTCATAGAAGTCAATCGTTGGTGGTGTACCTTCCATTAACACGTGAACACTTGAGCGAAAGACGCCCCAAGCACTACGTAAAATAAGAAGTGCAACGACGACGGAAATGATCGGGTCTGCGATATACCAGTTAAAGAAATACATAAGAATTCCGGCAATGATTGCTCCGACAGAACCGAGTAAGTCACCTAAGACGTGTAAATAAGCCCCGCGCATATTTAAATTACTTTCAACATCTGATTTTTTTAGTAAAATTGTCGCACTAATCATATTGGCGAGTAAACCAATCGTCGCGATAAAAATCATTGAACCACTTGCAACAGTTGGAGGCTCTGCAATCCGGCCAATCGCTTCGTAAACGATAAACCCTGCGATTACAAATAGTGTTAAGGCATTGACGAGTGCCGCCATAATTTCGAAACGGTAAAAGCCGAATGTTTTATTCGGACTAGCAGCACGTGTAGCAAAGTGGATGGCGACTAAACTTAAAGCAAGTGATGTCGCATCTGCTAACATATGACCACTATCAGCAAGTAGCGCTAAACTATTCGTCCAAAGTCCTCCGAAAAATTCAACGAGCATAATTGTCGTCGTAACGAGTAATGTAATTACTAATGCTTTTTTATTTTGTGTACGACCTTGGTGAAAATCATCTGAGTGATCGTGACTGTGTAAGTGTCCCATAGCTCCTCCTTTCCTTTATCTTACTAAAGTTTGAAGGGGATGTGAAGTACAAAAAGGTTCGCTACTATTGAGCGAACCTTTTACTGTTCTTCTGAAAGATCATATAAAAATGTGTCGAGTTGATCGTCTTCTTCCGTTTCATCGAGGAAAAAGACTGTCCAAGCATCGAGTGACCAATATACGCCTTTTCCTTTTGCATGTTTGAAGAAGAAATAATCATGTCCATATTTTGTAATAGTTTCTGTCGGTTCAGGTAAGTGTGTGTCGCCTTTATACAATGCATAAAAAATACGTTGTTGTTTTTCTACATCTAATAAACGAACGACATAAGTAGGTACTGTTTCTTTTCCGGATGGTGCAAATCGAATGATTTCTTCAAACCAACCGTCAGGAACGTCTAGAAGTAATGTCGGTACATCTTCTTTTTTGAATTGTTCACGTGAAAGAAGTTCTTTTTCTTCTTCTTGTTTTTGGGCGTCGTCGTAATGAATGAGTTGTCGAAGTTGTTGTTCATTGAGAACAGTTTCTTCGATTTTCTCTTCTTTTATAGGTTCTTTTGATTGTTCATTCGTCGGTGCTGTACAAGCAGTTAATAATAGAGCAGCTGTACTTGCAAGCAACAGTCGTTTCATTCAACTTCCTCCTTTATTTCCATTTTAATGTTTGCATAACGCGGAATAACGCATATAACATACCGAGGACGAACAAAGCGACGCCTCCGAGTAAAAGAATTTGTAACAATGTACTCATCCTTTCTGTCCATTCATTTTTAAATAATCGCTTCCTCGTTCAAGATATTGCTGGTGGGCTTCTTCATAAACTGCTTGAAGGATAGCGATGTTTTGTTCCATCGTTGCTTGAAAAATAGTAGCACTCTGATCTTTTGAAAACAAATGCATCGGCACATGCTCTCGATCAATACGTTCAATAAAGTCATCTTTTGAGAAATTCATATCGAGTGAATGCCAGCCGTCAATTACTCGTGAAGATAAAGTGTAATTTGATCGTTGATAAGGGAAGTAAAAGTCATCGTAAATGTGTATTTTACTAAATGAAAACCCATTCGATAAACCACTTATTTCAAGATCGGCTAACTCGTATAAATAAAGAGCTGCAAGTTTTTTATCGCCTTTTAAGAGAGATAAATAACTCAATGCATAAATTGTTTGTTGAGCATCTTCCCAAGCGTTATTTTTTCGTTCTTCAACGAGCCGCTTATTTAAGCAACGTTCGCCAATAGCTAACGGATCGCCACTTTCATTGAGGACATCTTCAAGAGATAATTGGAAAATTTCCCGATAATTGTGAAAAAACAAAAGATGGTGCCATTTCTTACTTTCTTGTTCCCCGAGTGTCGTCCATTCATACGTACTTTCTCCGCGCTGAAGGAAGTTATGCTTTTCTAAATCGTCGATTAATCGCTTCGGGGGTACTTGATAATCAAAGAGCCAAAACACAGGAAATGGTTCATCGAGTGTATAGCTCGGTGCGAGTTGTAGCATCAAATAGTGAATCGCTTGTAAAGGTGGCGGTGGTTCTTGTTTTTTAGGAAAAATACGGTGCCATAAAGATGAAAACATAAAAATACTCCTTTCTTCTTTAATATATCATATCTATTTTTTTGAGCACATATTTGCATGAAAAGAAAGCCGTTAGTACTCTAAACGAAAATACTAACGGCTTTTTTCTAATCATTCAAGAATTATTTTTCATCTGTCGTTGTTTTTTCTGGAAAAAGCAGTGTATCAAGAGCTTCTTTTTGTTCGGGTGTTAAAACGACAAATTGTTCTGTTTTTGTTCGTAATAAATAATCGTTGCCTTCTCCGTTTGTTCCGAGTGCAATTTGCTCTTTATTCGCGCTACTTTTCGTTGCATTTAATGTATAGGCGTACGTTAGTGGTTGAGTGATATCTTGGTCGAGCTTTTGCCAATCAAAATTATCGGTAAATGTTACGAGAGTATCTACGTCTTCGCCTGTAATATCATGTTCACGATGGAAATCACTTTTTCCTTGATCAAATGTGTAAATCGTCGCATGAGGTGTTTTTGATAACCCGTCATCTTCAATCGTTAATTTTTCTGCAACACCGATCGGCGGAAGTGACATCGTCATTTGCGGTCCATGAGTAATACTAACATGCTGTCCTCGTTTTAATTGTTGTAATGTCGTCGTTCCGATATTTTCAATGTTGAAATACATTCGATCGCCTTTTTCAACATTCGTTGGCGAATCTGTTAATGTAATGAGAATTTGCGTATCGTTCATATCATCGATGATCCCTTTTGTCACGAATTCACTCTCCTCTTCTGTTTTTTCATTTTTGTCGGGCGTTTTTTCAGTTTGTTGACAAGCAGTGAAAATTAAAACGATGCTTAATGCACCGAGTATGAATAAAAGTCGTTTCATCGTCCTCTACCTCCTTTTGTTTCATTTTTCCCTCTTTTTTCTTTTAATAAACGAAAAAAGTGTTGTTTTTTTAAAAAAGGGTAGACTAGAAGGAGTATATAGGAGGGGTTTTCATGGCCAAAAAAGAAATATATCGTTTTCAGTTAACGACAGAGCAATTGTTAAAACAATATGAAAGTGACGGTTATCGTCCAAGGGTCTTCCTCACTGGAGCAAAACAGCGAGTACCGAAGATTCATTTGCCGAACGAACCGATTCAATATGAAATTGTTCATGCAGAAGGATATGATGTTGGGGATGCTTATCCTGTTACGTTTGAGCAAGAGATGAAAAAAATAGCGACGACATCCGAACAACCACTCCATGAACAGGTACATCTCGTTTTATATTGTGTTCACGCACCAAACCGTCGAATTACTGCTGTAGATCTTCGGACGATTCAACTGTTTCAAGAAGAAGGTTTTCCAACACTCGTCGTTCTAACAGGTGTTGAGAAAATAGAAGAGATGATTATTGAACAGTTCCGTCGAGCGTTTCAGCAAGAACAATTAGCTTATACAGAAGTGACCGATGAAAATTCATCGATTGTGCCACTTTACCGTTGGTTGAATGCTCATTGTGAAGAAGGAGTTACTGCACGTGCCGAGAAGTTACAATTTCACGATTTAGAAATAGCGAAAAAAGAAGTAGAAAAGTCGATTCGTCGACATGTCGCAGCAGCATTTGCTGTCGGTTTCACCCCGATTCCTTTTGCTGATGGACCGATTTTGCTCGCTAATCAAGCGAAAATGTTAAGTAAAGTATTGGAAACATATCAACTCGGCTCTTTAGCAAGTCATATTCAGTCGATTATTGCAGCGCTTGGTGTCGGAGAACTCGTCAGCCAGTTCGGTCGATATATTGTTGCTCAAATCGTGAAGTTTATTCCTGGTGTTGGAACAGTTGCAGGAGGTATGATAAATGGTACTGTTGCATCAGCGATTACGATCTCACTCGGTCTTACAGTTTCTGAAATGTCGTATCAAGCAGCGAAACAGAAAATTGTCGATCCACAGTTAGAAATTGGCACGTTTTTTAAAGAAACATTTTCACAAGAAACGATTCGTGAGTTATTTCAAGGATTCTTAACGACCGAAACAGAACGCTTGAAAAAGAAGACGGACGAATAAAAATTGTGTATACTACAAGTAAAACCAGTGAGTACGCTCATTGGTTTTCTTTTTATTGAGAAAGCGTTTACAGGAGGGGTCCTATGTTTTGGCAAGTAGCATTAGAACGTGTCGCAGTTTTACTCGTCGCAGCGTTTATTTTGACGAGAATTCCAGGGTTCGGATCGATTTTTCGTCGAACGAGCTCGTCTCCGATGACACTATTACATATTTTTATGCTCGGGATATTTGGTGTTGCAAGTACTACGCTCGGGTTCGTTATCGATGAAAATGGTCAAATTGTTCGAGATATTGTTTGGCGTGCTTCGGACAATGAATGGGTGCTCAGTTTTGCGCTAATGGCTATCGTCATTGCCGGGCTGTTAGGAGGAGCAAATATTGGTCTCGGGGCGGGACTCGTGACGAGTAGTCATCTATTGTTCGTCGGTGGTCTCGGATTGTACGTTCATGCGATGCTTTTTCCTGTCGCTGGGTTATGGGCAGGGTTAGCAGGGAAATATTTTGCAAAAGATCGTATCGTGACACCGACACAAGCATTTTTTATCGGACTTGTTCCAGCAGTAATTTATGTCGGTATGATTGCTTTTCATCCGGATCTACCTGCTAGTTTACGTAGTACAATCGCTGATATTATTATTCCATATACGATTATTCATAGTGTAGGTGTTGTCGTTTTCCTTGCAATGATTACGATTGTATTACGTGAGCAAGAAGCAGAAGCTGCTAGAGCAACACAATTTGCGATTCGGCTCGTAGAAGAAGCAATACCGTATTTAAAAGAAGATTCTGCACCGAAAATGGCAAAAGGTTTGGCAGAGTTATTGTATGAACGTTTGCCACTTGCTGTTGCTGTGACAGTAACGGATGATAAAGAAGTGATTTATCATGAAGGTATTGGTCATAGTCATGAAGTAGATACGCCACTTGCACGAAAAGCGTATCGTACGAAAAAAGCAGTTGCTGCTTTCACACCGAGTGAAATTCAATGTCCGTATGAAACATGTCCATTGCGCGCAGCGGTCATTATTCCAGTGATGACAGAAGGTGCACCGATTCGGTATATTAAACTCTATTTTCGTAAGCAAGAACAAGTAACGCCGGTTGAACTCGTTTTAGCAGAAGGGATTGGCATGTTTATTACGAGTCAATTAAATACGATTCGTCATGAGCGACTTCAAGATCAAATGCGAGATGCAGAGTTACGTAGTTTACAAGCGCAGATCAATCCGCACTTTTTATTCAACACGTTACATTTGATCGCTTCGCTCATTCGAATCGACCCGATGAAAGCACGTCACATTACAGTACAACTTGCAAGTTTCATGCGTTTTAATATGAACATCGTTCGCCATCCGCTCATTTCTTTAGAAAAAGAACTGGAACATGTAACAGCGTATCGCGATATTATTACGACGCGTTTTTCCAATCGTCTAACGATTGAAATTGAAACGAAAGGATCGCTCGAAGACGTTTATTTACCTCCTTCGACATTGCAGCCTCTTATCGAAAATGCAGTACAACATGGTGTAAATGAACAAGATGAAGGGCACATCATATTATCGATTGATCGTCACCCGACATATGCTAAAATTGTCGTTCGCGATAATGGAAAAGGATTTCCAAAAGATCGAGTAAAAGAGCTCGGGCGAAAACCAGCAGAACAGTCGGATAGTGGAACTGGACTATATAATGTACGTTCTCGTTTTTTACAACTCCTCGGACAAGAAGCATCATTTACTTGTTATAACGATCAAGGGGCAGTAACAGTTTTGCACATACCTTTAAAGAGAGAAACAAAAAAGAAAAGGAAGGATGAATGAGATGATTCGTGTAATTATTGCTGAAGATGAACCACTCGCACAACAAGAACTACAGTTTATGTTAGAAAGAGAGCAAGATATCGATATTGTCGCTATAGCGTCTAATGGACAAGAAGCATTAGACCTTTATGCGAAGCATCGTCCGGATGTTATGTTTTTAGATATTGAAATGCCAAAGATGAAAGGGATTGATGTAGCACGTCGTATTCGAGAGATGACGAATCATGCGCCTCAATTCGTTTTTATTACCGCTTATGACGATTATGCGCTCGATGCATTTGAGATGGAGGCGGTTGATTATTTACAAAAGCCGTACGATGATTTTCGTTTTATGGCGATGATTGAACGGTTAAAAAAACGACTCACCCCCGAAAAACGACCAGTCGCCCAAAAAGGGAAACTGTTAATTGAACATGATGAAAAGATGATTGCTCTTACACCGGACGATATTTACTTTGCTGTTCCAGTAGACCGCATGTTAGAAATTTCAACGACACGCGGCGTTTTAGAAAGTAAATTGACTTTAAGAGAGCTAGAAGAAACGTTGGACCACCCAGCTTTTTTCCGACCGCACCGCAGTTATTTAGTCAATTTAAATCATGTCGATGAAATTACGCCGTGGTTTAATGGCGCTTACAATTTAACGATGAATGACCCCGAGCAAACGAAAATACCTGTCAGTCGCTCTGCACGTAAGGAGTTATTTGAGCATTTCCGTTCTTTATCATAACTAATAAACGTAAAATTCGACCATTCGTACTTTAAAAATAACAACTCAGACAAAAAAATGCTCTTTCGTTCAAATTGTGTCTATACTATGTCTAAGTTCAAATTCAAAAGAAATGAACAAACGAAAGGGAGGTAGTCGTTATGGTCGATTACAGAAAGATTGAACAGACGCCTGAGTTTCAGGAGTTGAAACGTAAAAAGTACCGTTTCATTTTCCCA
>JASLGI010000166.1 GCA_030149685.1 Bacillaceae bacterium
CGGATTATAGATAATGCGACACGTTATGAGTACGACCTCCAACGTGAAAATGAAATACTCGATCAAACGAATTATTTCCTTTCGCTCTTAATTGATTTTGCACCAGAACACTATTTAAATCGTTCGAAATCGATTTATTTAAACCAAGGTGTTTTGATAGGGATGGCATTAACTGCTCATGACGTACCTCAAGAACAGTGGAAGTCGTCTTTATTTTCATACTACTTCGGTGTGTACGATTGGTCTCAAACAAATGATGAATTAGCTAAAAAAGGTTTACCTTATGATCGTAATAAGCAAAAGTATCGATTAACTCCGCCAGAAAAAGTATCTCGTATTGTTCATGAAACATTCAAACAGAAATTAGTTCTTGGAGGTGTTTTGCATGATTGAAATTAAAGGTCGTCCTCAACCTATCGATGTTAATGATAACAATAAGTTACTCATTACTACTCAACTTACAGTTGAAGAGCTTTTGAAAAACTATTCGATTGATTCAGAGGTAAATCGTGATATCGGGCAGGAACGAGTTCGTCGTTTAAAAAAGTATATTGAAACGTATGATACGGAAATCGGTATTTATTTTCCTTCTGTTATTTTAGCGGCTTCTTTTAAAAATATGGCAGAAGATTTAACTGTTGCGAGTCACGGCAATGTCCCTGTTCTTCACTTTTCAGACCGTGCGACATTAACCGTTATTGACGGGCAGCATCGAATTAAAGCTTTAGAGTCTTTTAAAAGAACATGCGACGATTTAGAAAGGTTAACAGACGTTTTGAACTCTACCGTAACGGTTCAAATTTATTTAGGTCTTACGAAAGATGAGCAACGAAGTCTATTTTTAGATATTAACTCGAAAAGTAAAAAAGTTCCTTTAGGATTAGCCTTTCAATTTGATGAGCGAGATCCTTTTAACCGATTGATTAAAGATTTGCTGAAAGAATATTCTATTTTTGACGTTGTGAAAGTTTCACAGAAGTCTTCCATGCGACGCCCTCAAAATAAAGAGTGGATTTCATATACTCGATTTCATCGTTTTTTGAGCTTTTTACTCTTTGATCGCATGAATCCTAGCCCGCGAACTGAAAAAATATTGGTGAAAAACTATGTCGAATCTAAAGATTTTATTAACCGGTACTTTGAAGTTCTCACACATGCGATTCCAGGTGAATGGGGAGATGTGAATGAGATGGTGTTAGGCAATGAAGCGGTACAAAATGCTCTTGCCATTGCAAGTCACCGCAGATTCATTTCTTATAACAGTAAGGACGAAATACAATTCTCTCCTGATTGGACGGACCAAGTAGAAGCACTTACTCTTATGGATTGGAGTCCGGGCAACAGTATTTTCGAAGATGTGATGGTGCAACTGAAACAATATCGTGGTTTTAAAGACAATAAGCATTATGAAACATTACCTTTACTTGAAAAAGAGTGGGAAGAAAATTGGGCTCTTCTGCAAGAAGAGATGTAGTTTTATGTCTAGTCTGACAATTAAAACGGATCAGTTCAAACTTACGCTTTGACTGTATCCGTTTTAATTTATTTTATCCTATAAAGGAGTAAATCTATGAATCAGGAAGGAACATATCGAATCTTTTCAAAAAAATTATTGATGTGGACAATTGTCTTCTGTCTTTTTATAGGAACGCGAAGTGAATATTGGATTGTCCAAGCATGGCCATGGTTACTAGGCGCCGCGTTTGTCGGGTATATTGCACTTCTCATTCAGTTTGAAAGAAGTTCAAATCGCTCACTCTATACCAATTATATGTACGGGCTAATTAATCTGTCCTTTGTCTACGTTTTATTTTACCCGGCCTCTTGGGTTTGGCGTTTGGAGCTATGGATTGTTTTATTGTTAGTTGTGATGATTTGGCATACGTTTTCCGAACGATTAACGGAAAAGGCACACTCCGAACCCTCCCCTCGAGCAACCTTGTCTAAAGAGCGGAAGCAAGAGCTAGAGCAGCTTCGACGATTTTTAAAAGACGGGAAGACGATCATCACTTTAGATGGCGATTGGGGTACGGGGAAATCTCTTCTTGTAGAACACGTTATAAAGGAAGAGAGGACAAACTATCATTTCATCGAAATCGATGTGTTAACGATGAATTTGGAAGAACCGAGCACGACGGTGATGGAACATATTGAACGGGTGTTGTGGGATCAACGCGTATACCCACGAAAATCGATCCGATTGAAACGTCTCTTTGATCGAAGCGGTTTAGGGAAGTGGACATCTGGCTTGCACCATATCATTTTTGAGGGCGCGGAGCGGGCGACGTATTCAGAACAAGTGAAAAGCGTACAAGAAGAAGTAGCACATCTCGAAAAGCCACTCGTTCTCATTTTTGAAGATGTCGATCGCATCGATGATCGACAAACCGTTCAAAACATTTTTGGCATTTCTGAAAAACTAGCACATCGCAATATTCGAATCATCTACCAACTTTCAATGAACCGCCTCCGTCACGACGGGCATTTCGCCTTCGACTACAACTATCTTGAAAAATATGTACCTATCGATGGGCGAATACCGCTTGAGCCGATCTCATTTATCAATTTAGTGAAAAAATTCTCTGCTGAGCAATGGAGTGATAATGGAGTGAACT
>JASLGI010000179.1 GCA_030149685.1 Bacillaceae bacterium
AATCTTCCGTTTACTCACAGCTTTACAAACAGCAGATGAGCATTCAATCGCTACACCAGCAAACTGGCAAGAAGGCGAGCGCGTCATCGTTCCACCAGCACCAACACAAGAATTAGCTGCAGAGCGTATGGACAACCCAGAGTACGAGTGTAAAGACTTCTACTTCTGTACAAAACAATTATAATTTCAAAACCGGGCATTTATTGCTCGGTTTTTTTATTTCTATAATGTAAGCGATTACACTTTTTGTTATACTAAAAGAAAAAAAGGATGGATGCAGATGACCCTCATTTTTCAATCAATGATTGAGACTATTGAACAATTAAACCGCAAAGAAGTAACGATCGAAGACGTCTTATCGGCTACTTACGAGCGTATTCGAGAAACAAATACAACGTTACGCGCTTTTATCGAATGGGAGAAAGTTGCTCCCATCGAAACACCTTCTCCTTTAAAAAATATTCCCCTCGGCATCAAAGATATGCTCGATGTCAAAGGTATGCTAACAACGTACGGCTCTCCTCTTTTTGCTACACATCGAGCAAAAAAGTCGAGCGATGTCGCAAAACGATTAAAACAAGCTGGTGGCATCATCGTCGGCAAACAAAATACGCATCAATTCGCTTACGGTCCTACCGGTGACCGCTCTCACTTCGGAGCGGTGCGCAATCCTTTTGATTTACAACGAATGACTGGAGGCTCTAGTAGTGGGTCTGCGGCGGCTGTTGCGGCAGGTCTTGTTTACGGAAGTATCGGAACCGATACGAGTGGGTCGATTCGTCTTCCCGCTGCGTTTACTGGACTCGTCGGCATGAAACCTACTCAAACGAGTATTAGTCATCATGGCGTTTTTCCACTCGCGCCATCTCTCGATCACATCGGACCTCTGACACGAACTGTTCGAGACAATGCGCTACTTTTATCGATCATTCAAAAACGAACGTTCCCACTTCCACGACGCTCGATCTCTTCTATCGTCGTTGGACGTCCGACCAATTATTTTACTGATTTTTTATCGCCTAGTGTCAAACGTTCCTATGAAGAACTATTTTTACTCTTTGAACGGCTCGGCATGACAATTCTTCCGATGGAACTTCCTTCTATGAACGCTTGGTTAGAAGCACAACAAGTTATGATTCAAAAAGAAGCATTTACAATTCATGAAAACCGCTTTTATCAATATCCGAATGATTGGGACGACGAAGTATATGCAAGACTTGAAAAAGCATCAACGATTACGACAGCTATGTATGAAGAAGCGCTTCAATATCGAAAAAGAGCGGCAGAAGAAGCGCGTGCTATTTTTGAAACGGTCGATATTTTCTTCACACCGACCGTTCCGATCACCGCACCACTCATCAATGAACGAACGACAGACAGTGACGAGTTTTCTCACATTCGAGAAGTGCTTACCCGTTTTACGGCGCCGACGAACTTCATTAGCTTACCGAGTATGAATATTCCGATTGGAAGAGACGGACATTTACCAATTGGTGGACAACTCATCGCAGCACCTTTCCAAGAAAATCTTCTCTATCAAGTAGGCGAACACTTAGAAAAAGAACTCGCCTTCGATTGGTCAAAGTATTTAAAGATTTAAAAAACACCCTCCTTGTGAAAAGGAGGGCATTCGTTTAACCGTTCATTCGTAATGCATCGATAATTTGAATATTCGTTGCCTTTTTCGCTGGACGCCATCCGGATAAAAGAGCGACGAAGAAACTAATGACCGAGGCGATGACGACGAGTTCCCAAGGAATATAAGAAAACTCGTATTGGAAACGTTCTAATGCAGAGCTATCTTCTGATAAAGCTATTTTTAAAATAAATGGCAACGCTAAGTTAATGCCGATACTAATAATGTATGAAATTGCGACAGCTACTGCCGTTCCGATCATACCGATTGCAGCGCTTTCCATTAAAAATAATCGACGGACTAAACGAGGCGATGCACCGAGTGCTTTCATTTGTCCGATCTCAGGCGTTCGTTCCGTCACTGCCATCGTCATCGTATTAAAAATACCGATCGATGCGATAAATACAGCAATCGTTCCGACGAAAACGACACCAATTTTTAAAACGAGGAAAAACGTTTGTAATTCCGATAAGTTATCAAGAACGGAATACGTCATATATCCTTCTTCTTGGAGCATTTCTTTTAAAGCAGGGACTTTTTCAACTGTTTCTGCATGAGCGTGATAAGACGTGTAAAATGCATTTTTTCTCATCAACTCTTGTTCATTTGCCGGTTGTTTCGCTATGAGCGGTTCTAGTTGTTTTTCCATGACCGCTTTTAATGAAGCATCGCCATAAATGGTTTGGTCTTTCTCCCATTCACGAGCGGGTGCTCGCTTAATTCCGACAATTTTTAAAGGCATATTGTCACCGAAGACTTCATCCTCTTCACGATCTTTTAATTGAAGTGAGATTTCCGTCCCAAGTACTGGTTTCGTATACTGTTTATTGACGATAATATTTCCTTCATCGTCGCGCTTTACTTCGTGGAGTAATTCGACAAAACTTGCCCCGACGACGACTTCATTCGCTTTTTCTGGGAGACGTCCTTCTTCAAGCGGAAAGTCGACCTTTTTTTCTTCCTCCATCTCTAACAATAAAAACTCTGGGTCAATGACGCGGTTTTCCACTTTCATTTCTGTTGGAACACCTATATATGTTCGACTCGTTAATGCATACATTTCATCTCTTTCACGTAATGAGACGTCTAATTTTTTTCCTTCATCACTATATACTTCGACTTGTGTAATTGTGCCGTCTGACAAAATTTCATCTTCTGCAATTTTTTCAAATCCGAAAGCGACCGATGCGAGTAAAATTAAAAATGCGGTACCGATTGCGGTCGCAAGTACGGTCATAAATACACGCAATTTATTTTTCTTCATATTATCTTTCACATATGCCCATTGATCACGCCATTTCATTCTTTTTTCCTCCTTGTAAAGCACCGTCATGCATCACGTACGTTTCATCTGCAATCGACGCGACTGTGTCATCATGCGTAATGAGAATAAATGTGATGTCGTATTTTGTATTCAATGTACGAATGAGTTCAAGTACTTCTGTTTCTGTTTCTGAATCTAAGCTTCCTGTCGGCTCGTCCGCTAATATGATCGGTGGGTTTGTCACGAGTGCTCGTGCAATGCCGACACGTTGTTTTTGTCCGCCTGACAATTCATTCGGATAATGGCTAGCGACTTCTGTCAAACCGACCGCCGCCATAATTTGTTGTGTTCGTTTTTTTCGTTCCACTTTTCCCATACCGAGTAATACGAGAGGAAATTCAACATTTTGATACGCTGTTAGACGCGGAAGTAATTCAAAGTTTTGAAAAACGTACCCGAGTGTATGTAAGCGAAACTTCGCACGTTCTGTTTCATTCATCTTCGTCAGTTCTTTTCCTTGAATGACAATACTACCTTCGTCAGGTGTTGAAAAACCTGCAAGCATATGTAGTAATGTCGATTTCCCCGAACCACTTCGCCCAACAATCGCTGTAATAGAACCTTCTTTAAATTGAACGTCTACATTTTTTAACACCGGTACCGTTCGTTCGTTACTTTTCGGCCCGATTGTATACGTATAATTCAATCTGTTGACTTCAATCATTTGTCCACTTCCTTTTCTTTTTTCACTCTGTCTCTACTGTAATCTGTGAAGATGAAGAAAAAGATAGGAGATATCTGAAGAAATCATGAAGATATTCACTCATAGCGAAAGAAACTGTAAAAAGATTGACAACTTTTCTTCATTTTCTTTTGTCACTCTGCCTTTTTTCTTGCAATACCTATGCGCAACTTTGTTATTTTGGTATCATAGAAGGGACGGCATTTTGCCAATTTGAAGATGGAGGCTCAACAATGTTTAGTAAACGTAAACCAGATCCGTTTTTTAGCTCACTTTTAGACATTGCTCGAAATGTGCAGAAAGCAGCGCATTTCGCACAAGACACAGATATTTCAACCGCCGCTTTATTAAAAGATGCGAGTGTACAATTAAAGAAATTCGAAACTGATGGAGATACTTTAGTGCACGATGTCACTGCACGCCTCAATCAGTCTTTTATGACGCCTATTGAACGTGAGGACATTTTGCAACTTGCGATCAAAATGGACGATATTTTAGACGGCATCGAACAGCTCGCTGCTTATATGGAGATGTTTTCTTTCACGAAAGAAGATACATATGTCGATCAGTTTATGGAAAACATCGTCAAAAGCACCGACGAAATCGTTCAAGCGATGGAATTGCTTTCACGTAAAAAGCTCGTTGAAATGCGTTCACATGCTGTACAAATTAAAGAATATGAACGTATTTGCGATGAAGTATTCCGAACGTCGATCAAACAATTGTTCATCAATGAAGTTGATCCGATTTTAATTATTCAGCATAAAGAAATGTATGAACAGTTAGAAGAAATCGCTGACTACTGTCAAGATGTCGCGAACACGATTGAATCTATCATTATGAGAAACGCATAAGGAGACAGACATGGATACAGTTTTACTACTAACAATTGCTGTTGTCGCCTTCGCGCTTATTTTCGATTTTATCAATGGATTCCATGACACCGCGAATGCGATTGCAACGAGTGTTTCAACACGCGCTTTAAAACCTCGTACAGCCATTATGATGGCTGCTGTCATGAACTTCGTCGGAGCACTCACATTTACAGGAGTTGCTCAAACGATTTCTAAAGATATCGTCGACCCATTCGTCTTAGAAAATGGTTCGATCGTTATTTTAGCTGCCCTTTTATCAGCGATTGCTTGGAACTTAATTACTTGGTACTACGGTATCCCATCAAGTTCTTCCCACGCCTTAATCGGCTCAATCGCTGGTGCTGCTATTTCTGCAGCAGGACTCGGGATTTTAAATTACTCTGGATTTTTCAAAATTATTCAAGCGCTTCTTTTTTCACCGGTCATTGCTCTTGTCGGTGGATTTATTATGATGTCGCTTTTTAAAGTATTGATGAAAAACTTTAATTTATTTAAAGCGAACCGACGGATCCGTTATATGCAAGTCGGAACTGCGGCTCTTCAAGCATTTACGCACGGAACGAACGATGCGCAAAAAGCGATGGGAATTATTACGATGGCTTTAATTGCTGCACAACTTCAAACAGGCGATGATATTCAGTTATGGGTGCGAGTCGCAGCTGCAACAGCGATGGGACTCGGTACTGCAATCGGTGGATATAAGATTATTAAAACGGTTGGTGGTAAAATTATGAAAATCCGCCCAGTCAATGGAGCAGCGGCTGACTTAAACTCTGCGATGATTATTTTCGGTGCGACATTACTTCATTTACCAGTAAGTACGACGCACGTTATTTCTTCATCGATTATGGGGGTAGGAGCTGCTCAACGAGTGAAAGGTGTAAACTGGGGAGTTGCACAGCGAATCGTTTGGACGTGGATCATTACGTTGCCGATCTCCGCTCTTTTTGCAGGACTCATCTATCAAATTATCCAATGGTTCTTCTTGTAGTTGGATTGATTTGGAAAGAAGTTAAAGATAGTCCTTGCTTTCCCTAGAAACGTCTGTTATGCTTAATGAACATTATTTTTGTTCGTCTTA
>JASLGI010000209.1 GCA_030149685.1 Bacillaceae bacterium
AGAGTGGGAAGTTTTTAAAGAATTAAAAGACCAGGGAAAAATTTTAACTAATTCACATGGTGTAGGACCTTCCATAGAAGAAATGAAAAAAATGGTGGAAGTTTATAAAGGTATCAAGAATCCTAACTTGAATAATTTAACTGTCAAAGAGATTAATAAGATTTTAAGTGCTAAATCAGAATAATGGCAGAAAGTTGGCAGAAAGCTGGCAGGTCATAGCCATTAAAACGTGAGATAGTAGTAGTGTGATACAAATGTATTTTGTTTCACCCCTTAAATGATAGGTCGTGCAATTGTTTGCGCGGCCTTTTTGTATGCAAAAAAATAAATGAATAGGTGATCATGATGAATTACTTAGTAACTTTAAATTATGAAAATGGTGCATATGATAATGCGCTTGTAGTGTTAGAGGATGTAATGACAATTGAGAGGATGGAAGATTTTATTGAATTCCGTGATGGCGATGATATGCCGATTGCGATGTTTCAAGCAAAGTATGTAGAGTCAATTGTTCGTGAGTAAATGAATTGATGAATGAAGAAGGAGGTGAAACCAAATGAACGTCGTGGAGCCAATACGAGATAAAGAACAATTGGCCGATGTCTTATCTTATTTAAAAGATTGGAATGAACGGAATTACATTATGGTGATGATCGGCATTTATACAGCGTTTCGCATTTCAGACATTTTGAAGTTACGTGTGCGAGATGTCGATGGCGATTACATTACAATACGCGAAGAGAAGCGTGATGCATATAATCGCATTGTTATACACCCGCGGCTGAAACGAGCATTGAGGCCATACATAAAAGATAAGGCCGGTACTGATTTTTTAATCAAGAGCCGTAAAGGTCATAACCGTCCTATCGGTCGCCAACAAGCTTATCGTATTATCCGTGAAGCATGTGAAGCGTGTGGCATTACGGGAAGTGTTGGAACACATACGTTACGTAAGACATTTGGTTATCACCATTATCAAAGCAATAAAGATATAGCCATGCTTCAATCTTTACTCAATCATAATGATGAAGCTTACACATTACGATACATCGGTATCAACCAGGATAGTAAAGATGATGCAATTAAAAGCTTTGACTTCTTCTGATCGTGACGAAGAGGAAGAACGAGACGTCGAACGAATAAAACATGATTGGTGGTTTATTAAACAACAAGCCCCCCCTCATATATTTTATGGAGACGGTGCCGATATTCTTTTTCGTTTCATTTCTTTTGGAGTGAATGATACATAATTTATGCTATGTAACATTCAGAATAAAAAGGGAATGAAAAGGCTTAGTGACGCGGAGTATCGACATCGAGCGAATGATACACAATATAGAAAATGAAACATTCAAAATAAAGAAAAATGAAATGATAATAATTTGATGTAAGAAAAAATAAAAGAAATCTCGTAAGTATTGAAACGAGTGCATTTCTCATTCGTTTAGTAAAAAAAGGAAAAAATACAGAAAAAACGGGTCCTTTTTCGGAAAAATAGCGTATTACGGGTCGTTCGAGCGCCCGAAATTCGGCCAGTTAGTGGCGATTTCGTTCCGTTTCGTTTTCGTTTAGTAGTTTTTGAATTTTATTGAAAAGGAGTGGGAAACGTTGTCACAACAAGCTTTGAATGAGTTGCCGGAGTTCGTTTCAACGTCCGCTCTGGCGAAATTGATGGGAATTTCGGAACGAAGAGTGCAGCAAATTACGAAGGAAAATGGCTTTCATCGAGTGGAACGAGGGAAATACCATTTAGAAAAATCAGTGGAAAAGTACATTGCTTATAAAATCGATGAAGCGTTAGCGACAGATAAAATCGTTGTTGATGGTGAAGGAGAAGAGCTTGATAACGGGGTTGAACAAGCTTTATGGACACGTGCAAGACGTGAAAAAACAGAGTTAGAAGTCGCAATTATCAAAGGCGAGCTACACCGCGCGGTTGACGTACGCGCCATCAATAGTGACATGTTAAGTTCGTTTCGTTCTCGTTTGATGTCGTTACCGTCTAAGGTTGCGCCTCTCGTTTTACCGATGGATGATTTAAAAGAAATTGAGTCTGTTGTTAAAGAAAATGTCCACGTCGCTTTGAATGAGTTAAAAGAATACGATCCACAAGAATATTACGCACGTTCATCGGATGTAATGTATTTGACGGAAGAGGAATTGCAAGGTGAAGGAACATGAGGCAAGAAACAATTGATTTGTTTAAAGAGCTTTGCCAAACGATTTTACCGCCACCCCCAGAATTAACAGTCGCTGAATGGGCAGATGAACATCGTATTTTATCTGTTGAAGCATCTTCAGAAGCTGGGCGGTGGGTGACAGACCGTGCGCCATTTCAACGAGGGATAATGGATGCGGTAACGGATAATCGATATGAAGAGATTGTCATCATGTCATCTGCGCAAGTAGGTAAATCGGAGTTGCTGCTAAATACAATTGGTTATCATATTGCGCACGATCCATCTCCAATTCTTTTAATTCAACCGACATTGGATAAAGCAGAAGAATTTTCTAAAGAACGTGTTGCGCCGATGATACGTGATACGCCAGTTTTACGTGAAAGGGTAGCTGACCCAAAATCACGAGATAGCGGAAATACAGTTTTATATAAATCATTCCCTGGTGGATATTTAGCACTCGGTGGAGCGAATGCGCCTGCTGGTCTTGCATCACGTCCGATACGTATTTTATTAGCCGACGAAGTAGACCGTTTCCCGATTTCCGCGGGAAAAGAAGGTGATCCATTAGCACTTGCTGAAAAACGGACGACGACATTCCATAATAAAAAGATTATTAAAGTGTCGACACCAACAAACAAAGGTGTCTCACGGATTGAAAGAGAGTTTGAAAAAAGCACGAAGGACCGTTATCACTTGCCGTGTCCATCGTGTAAACATCTTCAACCATTGACTTGGCCACAAATTCATTTCGAAAGTGTAACGCATGTTTGCTCCGAGTGCGGAGCGATGCACGATGAATTTGAATGGAAAAACCAAAAAGGAAAGTGGATACCGACAGTACCAGATGCACATATTAAAGGTTTTCACTTGAATGAGTTACTAAGTCCATGGAAACGGTGGGCAACAATCATTCGAGAGTTCAAAGAGGCGAAAAAAGATGTCGATACACTCAAAGTTTGGGTGAATACGACGCTTGGAGAGACGTGGGATGATACACCCGAACAAGATTTAGATGATGATGAATTTTTAGAACGTGCAGAAGAATATACAGCAGAAGTACCTGACGAAGTTCGTTTATTAACTGCTGCAGTCGATACGCAAGATGACCGTTTTGAGGTGGAAGTGGTTGGTTGGGGAGCAGGGCGTGAGTCGTGGGGTATTCAGTACGAAAAAATTTATGGTGATCTTAATCAGTTGGATGTGTG
>JASLGI010000032.1 GCA_030149685.1 Bacillaceae bacterium
CGTATGTTACAAGAGTGGGGACTTCGCAACCGCGGAGTAAAAACTGCACCGTTCTACGTCATTCGTTGGACGAACATGCCTTCAACATTACTTGAAGCAGGATTCATCTCAAACAAAAATGACAACTACAAAATCCGTACACCGAAACATCAAAAACAAATCGGACGCGCGGTATATTTAGGAACGTTAGACTATTACTACCACTTTGAAGGCTACAAAAATGACACAGCACCACTTTACAAAGCACAAGGTGCAACACCGTCACCACGTCGCCATTAATTCAAAGACAAAAGCTCTCAAGCAATCGCTTGGGAGCTTTTTTTCGTTCTAACCTACATGTTAAAAGTGTCACTCAATTTCGCAGCCGTCTGGAAGTCGGGAGGGAATTGTGTGCATAAAAAAGCGCTCGAGTTTTTACTCAAGCGCTTTTTATTGTGGATAACTTTTTTACATAAGCTTTCACTTTCGGATGAAGCTTGTCTTCTGTAGATTGAACAAACTGTAATTTACTTTCAAGCATTTCTTTTAAGTTGCCCGGCATATTAAGCCCGAGCGACTCATACAATGCTTCGACTTCGATCAAGTCGATCAACGTAAGCTGTGGATAATCATCACCGCTAAATGTTCCATCTGGTCGCAATTGATACCAAAGGTCGCCATTTTCACGGATCCAATCACTCGCTGGACCGAATCCACGGATGAGCATATTCGCTGTTTCTAATAAACGTTCATCCTTCGTCTCACTCCATGCGGTCAGTAAAATCTTTAACCCACCTAATGCATGATTCATCGAAGAATGTGTGAGATGTTCTTTTCCGTCAAAATAATCTGCAATTAAATAGCCGCCATTTCGAGGAATCGTATAACCTTGGTCGACTTTTTCTACTAAATATCGCGCATACTCTTGCACATAGTTTGTCGGCGTATCATCTGTTTTTCGAGATAGTTCATCTAAGAAAAACGCCGCATACTCATTGAAACGTGTATCGACATAAGGTGCTTCAACACCGTAAGCATTTTTTAACCACGTACTCGTATACTCAGTGACCCACCGGCTGCCTCCGAACTCTTTACTGTAACGTTCTAGTTGTGCACGTGACTGTAAGACGAGTGTTTCAAAATACCGTTCATCGGTTTTTTCGAGCCATTCGAGCGCATCATCATCTTGCATCCGTCCGATCGCCCGACCAAATCCGAGCTCTGTCGCAGGTTCAATCGAAAACGGCAATTTCGTATACGGACCATCTGCTGTGAGCCAATTCAAATGTTTCATCGGCTCTTCGTTGAGCCACTCGACATAATCGGTCTCTTCTTCCGTGAAAAATGACTCATTCGTTGAGAAGTACGCAAAGTCGAGCATATGACCACTTTTACTATTGAAATGATAAACGATGTGATCTTTTTCGATCGAAGGCATATCGCCATTGTTGATCCATTCGCGTAACTTACTTTCACCATTTTGAAGTACTCGTGATTCGACAGGGTGCATGAAAATCCATTCATTGTTTTTCGTCACGATGCGACCGACAGGGTTTTCCGTCGGGTCAACACCGAATACAGGATGATGTTCGTTCGTCCGTTTTTCGTCATCCCAACGGATCACTTTTTTCACCGCGCCCGTATCGATCAACAGCTTCATTGGTAATGCCCAACGTTGCTCATTTTGAAAAGAATGAAAATGCACGACATCACCATTACTTAAGCGGCGCTCTGTATAGCGATACGTCGCTACTTTTTTCTTCCCGAGCGCAACCATATACAACGTTTCTTTATCATCCGCACTAGAAAATTGTTCGTGCGTACCATCGACTTCTTGGAAAGAAAAAATACGGGGAAGCGAGACGACTGTTTTCGTCGTCTCACTAATCGTATGTTTCGTCGGCCATAAGAAAAACAGCGCCGTACAAATCGAAATAAACCCGATCAACAACCATTCACGTTTCCCCATTACGCACGCCCTCCTTTACTTCGCACCATTCCGAGAAGACGGCGGAACCCTTCTTTATAAAAGACGCGTAAACTAATCGTATACACGACGACACCGATCGGAATGAGAACCGCAAGTGCTACAATCGGTCGCCAATCTGCCGCACCGAACAACACTTTTGCGCCCCAAACACTAACCGCCATAAGAATCGCCGGAATAATGACGCGAATACTCATCCGTGCAAAACGACGGAACTCGTTCATCCCGAGGTCTTTGTACACGACAATCATCGACACAGTGAAATAATAGACACTAACGACAGACGCACTCATCGCAAGCGCTGGATACCCATATTTATCGACGAGTAACCAGTTCATCAAAATATTGACCGCAATCGTCGTCACACTAATACGAAAGACGACGGCCGTTTTCCCACGGGCATACATCGACTTCGACAAAATGAGTTGCATCCCTTGGAAAATGATAATCGGCAAATAAAAGAGTAACGCAATATGAGTATTTGCCGTATCTTCCGGTGTAAACATCCCGCGCTCATAAATAAACGCAATGACCGCATCTCCAACGATCAACAACCCGACAGCCATCGGAACGAGAGTGACGAGTGAAATTTCCATCCCGCGAAAGACTGTATCGCGAAACTTCGTTAAATCATTCGTCTGCTCACTCATCAACGTAAAAATAATCGCTGCGAGCGTCGTCGCATAAATCGCATTCGGAATACTCGTAATGAGAGAAGCGTTATTTAAATACGTAACAGCGGCTGGTTCCGTACCACTTGCGAAAAACCGGTTGACGAATAAGTTGATCTGTCCGACGACCGAGTTTAAAAGGGACGGAATAATGAGTGCGAGAAACGTCATTTTAAACGCATGATCCATCTGCCACTCTGGCTTCCATTTGTAATCACTTTTCACAAGTGCCGTTAACTGAATACCGACACCGAGCACTGTTCCGAAAATAAACCCGTACACGAGGGAGAAAATGCCCCACGTGTCACTAAATAAGAGAGCAAATACGGCCCCCATTAACGTTGCGAGCAACTTCGCTACTTGACTCGGAACGAAAATGCGGCGCGACTGCAAGTACGAATCGAGCAGACCGCTTAGCGCAATCATCACCATGAACGCGAAAAACCATTCGGTCATTTCAATCGCAAGGAGCTCTGTCTCTTGTGACATCCGTCCGTAAATGAATGGCACGAATTTCTCAGCAAACAACACGCCGAGCACACTCACTCCCGCAAATAAAACGATCGTCCAATTGAGTAAGGCGTTCGCGTTTTTATCGCCTACTGTTGGCGTATCACGTCTTTCTTTCACATACATCGGCAAAAAGACGTTATTAAAGCCGGTTGAAATCATCGCAATGACGAGCGTAATAAATCCGAAAGCGAGGAAGTACGCATCTGTTTCTGCACTCGCTCCAAACTCTTTCGAAATAATCGCTTCACGAAGGAAACCGGCAAATTTCAGCACGATCGCAAGCAACGTCGTCCAAATCGCCGCTCGTTTTAAACTTTTACTCATCGAAACACTCCTTCATTCATTTGCTCCAATCAAAAAGGGCACGTATGTAACCGTGCCCCTTTCATACGTTATTGCTGTAACGCTTTTTTATAAATCGATTCGTACTTCTCCGCCGCAGCATAATGAGAATAATCAGCAACGATTTTCTCACGAGCTGTATTTGCGAGACGTTCGCCTTCTTCTTCGTTTTCCATTAAATAAATCATCCCGCGTGCGAGGTCGTCGACATTTCGTTCTTCGACGAGAATACCGTCTTTTCCATCATTGACGATCTCTTTTAACCCACCGACTGCACATGCGACAAGTGGTACACCTGAACCCATCGCTTCAAGCGCACTGATCGATGTCGCCTCTTCCACACCTGCGGAGAAAATCGAAGGAACGAGCGCCACGTTTGCGAGCGCATAATATTCTAAAATCTCTGAGTGCTCCACTGCTCCAACGAGTGTGACGCGATCGCTAATTCCTAGCTCACGTGCTTTTTGTTCCATCTCTTCTGCCATCTCACCCGTTCCAGCGAACACGACGCGCGCTTTCGGGTTTTTCTCTAACACTTGTGGTAAAGATAAAATCGGATAAATGACTCCGTTTTTTCGCGTTAAACGGCGTGGAACGAAATAGATGAAATCGTCATCAGAAAATCCGTGCTTTTTACGGAACTCTGCACGACGCTCGACTTCCGGACGGAACGACTCAACGTCGATAAAGTTTTTAATCATATGACCGACGACGCCCGTTTCTTTTTCGATATAATCTTTAATCCGTGTATCGACCGTAATGATTTCACGCGTTTTACGGTACGACTCACGCTCTGCAAGCATCAACTTCACTGCCTCTGTCGACCCTTGAATGACCGTACCTTTCGAAATCCCTTCGAACGTTAAATAGCCGTGCACCGTACTGACGACCGGAACACCTGAAGGAAGTGCAGCGAGTGTCGTAAACGCATCTTGTGCGTTAATAATGTCATAACGCGTACGTTTCGTCTCTTCTTCAATTAACTCTTGAAGCGCTTCTTTTCGGCGGTTCAACGTCCATACGTAACCTGCCCCTTGCTTCGCTTTATTTAATAAAAACGCAGGGCCACGCACGATAAAGTCGCGCTTCCACTTCGGCACATCGGAGAAAGAAAGAATTTTCACCTCATGCCCACGTGATTCCAAACCTGCTTTTAATGTCGTTAAATGCACACTCAATCCACCTAAATGGGGATAATCATATGCAGTAGCTAATAAAATTTTCACGATCCTCGTCCTCCATCTAAAAACTTCTCTCGTAATAAATCGATATTGCGCATCGCTTCTTTTCGCAATACGTCGACATTCGGTTCTATCATTTGTTTCAACTCATCTTGATGATCGAGTGCATAAAGTGCTTGTTCGAGTAACGCTTCTTTCGTAAAGTCCCCGAGTGGGAAAGAATGTTTCCACATCCCCGAACGCTTCAAGAAACTTTCCACTTTCGGGTCATAACTAAGCCCGACATGCGGCACATTCGCAAGAGCCGCAAAAATAAGCGCATGTAAACGAAGTGCAATCGTCACGTCCGACATACGGATAAAGTTGTACAACTCATTCGGCGTAAACTCTTCACCGAGCAAATGCGTTTTGTCCGCATGCTGCATTTTTTCCATCACTTGGCGGGACGTATTTGAATCATACGGCGGCTCCATCGGCACGAACACCGGTGTCACTCCGCGCTCTTCAATAAGACGGTCGAGCGTCCACGCAAGTTTCTCAATATACGCTTCCTCGTGCTCAAACCACGGTCTCGGCGCAACAGCGACGATCCGTTCATCTCCTTTTAAAGGAAGAGAATCATACGCACGCGTCTCTTTTTCCGGTTGGAACGCGAAGACGATATCCGCTGTCACAATCGTCTCTGGCTTCGTCACACCGAGCTCGTGAAGTAAATCTTTCGACGCTTGGTCACGAACCGTAATGAAGTCGACTTTATTTGCGAGCGTCTTCATTAAAATCTTGCCCCACTTACTCGTCACAGGGCCAATCCCTTGAGAGAAAAACATTACCTTCGTGCCGGCAACTTTCCCGAGCATCGCAATGAGTAAATAATAAGGAAGGGGTCCGAATAAAAACTTCGTCGGATACGTATCTTGCAACAAACCTCCCCCACCGGAAATTAACACATCCGCCTCTTTCAATGCGCGGAATTTTAGTTTATTTTGATGCCTCCATCCGCGGTAAACGGAATGGACATTATGTTCTTTAGCTGTTTCTTCAGGAGAAAGTGAAAAGACGGTAATATCTGGGTCATCGAGCTCTTGTTTCAAATTATCGACAATCGCTTGTAAAATTGCCTCGTCTCCTGTATTTCCGAGGCCATAAAAACCCGAAAGAACTATTTTCAAGACGTTCTTCCTCCTTTAATCGTCAAGTTGACATACTGCTTGAATTCTAACATTGTTTCAGTAAGCGATGCAACTTGTAAAAAGTTCTGATATAATTGTACAATTAGAAACCGTAAGCGCTGGAGGTGGATGAAAAATGAAAGAAACGTACTTAGGTGTAGATGTTTCACCGCTCACGTATGAAGGAATTATCGACGAATTACGCGAGCGAATGACACGTGGCGAACAATCGACAATTATTGCAGTGAACCCTGAAAAAGTAATGACTGCGCAAGACAATGCGACATTGAAGCGACTCATTAATGAATCGACCTTCCAAATCGCTGACGGCATCGGAATCATTTTGGCGTCGAAATTAAAAGGCGGAAACATTACGGAACGTGTGACCGGTGTTGATATGATGGCGCGTCTCCTCGCATTTGCACGAGACGAGCACCACCCGATCTACATGTACGGGGCGAAAAAAGAAGTACTCGAACTGGCGAAAGCAAACATCGAGCGCGACTACCCCGGCATTGTCATTGCAGGAAGTACGGACGGTTACGAACAAGACGAAGAGCGCCTCATTCGAGATATTCAAGAAAGTGGTGCAAAAATGTTGTTCGTCGCCCTCGGTAGTCCGAAGCAAGAGCTGTGGATCGAACGCAACATGTCACGCTTACGAAACGTCCAAGTATTTCAAGGAGTCGGTGGAAGTTTTGACGTCTTTTCTGGTACAGTGAAACGAGCGCCAAAGATGTTCCGAAAAACTGGAACTGAATGGCTCTACCGACTGATGACCGACCCTAGTCGGATCAAACGTCAAATGAATTTACCACGATTTTTAATACGCATTTTAACATCGAAATGACTACCATAAAAGGAGTATCCTTATGAAGAAAAAATCTATTTGTATTCTAGGACTCGGTTATATCGGTTTACCGACCGCAGTCATGTTTGCAAATCACGGACATCGTGTACACGGTGTTGACGTGAACGAATTCGTAGTAGAAAGCATCCGAAACAAAAAACTGCACATTGAAGAAAACGAACTGCCAGAACGTCTCGAGGAAGCAATCGATAGCGGTGCCTTTACTGTGTCGACAGAACCCCAAGAAGCGGACGTTTTCATTTTAGCAGTGCCATCACCGATTCAAGAAGACAAAACTGCGAATGTCGAATACATTCGACAAGCGGCGCATTCTGTCGTGCCTTACATCCAAGAAGGCAACTTGATCATTTTAGAATCAACCGTTCCTCCGCGCACAGTGATGGACGTCGTCGTGCCAGAAATTGCAAAGACGGGTTACAAAATCGGTGAAGAAATTTTCGTCTCACACTCACCGGAACGAGTCATTCCAGGAAAAGTATTCGAAGAACTAAAAACGAATGACCGTATCATCGGAGGAGTCGGTGAAGAAGCGGCGCGCCAGACGTCCGAACTTTACCGTTCATTCGTTGAAGGAAAATTACACGAAACAGACGCAACGACAGCAGAACTCGTCAAAGTAATGGAAAACACGTACCGCGACGTCAACATTGCACTTGCGAACGAACTCGCAAAACTTGCCGGACGAATCGGTGTCGACATTTGGGAAGCGATTCAATTGGCGAACTACCACCCGCGCGTCAACATCCATTTACCAGGACCGGGCGTCGGAGGTCACTGTATCGCCGTTGACCCATGGTTTTTAGTATCGCTCGACCCGGAGCAGACGAAATTGATCCATACGGCGCGTCAAATCAATGACGGCATGCCGACATATACAGCGAACTTCACGACGACGATACTCGATGCCAAAGATATCGCCGAACCGAAAATTGCGGCACTCGGCCTTGCATTCAAAGGAAACATCGACGACATGCGCGAAAGCCCATCACTCGATGTCATCGCCCAATTAAAAGGACTCGGGAAACATGTCGTCGCTTTCGACCCGCATATGAAAGAAGACAGTCATGCGGACCAAGTGATGACAGAAGAAGAAGCATTTCGTGATGCAGATGCGCTCGTCATCTTAACCGATCACCAAGCGTTTATCGATCTCGACCCGAATGAAGTGAAACGTCTCGTACGTACACCGGTCATTATCGATACGAAAAACTGCATCGATCGTAACCGTTGGGAAGACGCTGGATTTTCTGTCTACGTACTCGGCAACTCAAAAAATAACTGAAACTACTGACGAAAGAGGAAAGAAGGAATGGAACAAAAACACTACAAGACGATGCTACTCATCGTAGCATTTATACTGATCCAACCCGTCATTGACATATTGACGACCGTGTCGATCCTATATATCGACTTTCCGATTACAGTAGGTATCGTATTACGCGTGCTCTACTTAGTCGGAATGAGTGGCTTTCTCGTATGGATGGCTACAAAAAGTAAACAAGCGAAAAAATACTTTATCTACTTAGCCGGACTCGGTGGGATATTGCTGATCAACTTTCTCGTGAACTATTTAACGAAAGATCCATACCTTCTCGTTGAAGAATTGACCTTTTATTCAAAAGTCGTTTACTTCCACGTCTTATTTTTCGGATTTCTCGCGATCTTTGACGAACTCCAACGAATGGGCACGAAGATCTCACATATGCTCATTCGTTACTTCGTCATCATAGGGACGACGATCGGAATCGTCTTCGTCCTCGCACATGTAACGAATACGAGCTTAGCGAACTATGCACGCTCAAAAGAAGGTTGGACCGCTTGGTTCTACGCAGGTAACGAAATCGGGGCTGCGATGGCGATTTTATTACCAGTCGTTGCACTTTACGCGATTTACAAAACGACGAAGTGGAAACAAGCATACTATTGGGTTCCATTCTTGCTACTGTCATTCGGGTTACTTGCACTCGGGACAAAAGTAGGATATGGTGGAGTTCTATTGACGATTCTCGTCGGATTATTCGCATCAGGTCTTCTTTATTTCATTAAAAAAGATCGTTCGACAAGAGTCCGTACGAACTTCGTCATTACGGCAGTTTTACTCGTAGTACTCTTAGCGATTACACCAATAACCCCTGTCTTTGGTAACATGTTTGCCCACTTAAATATTCTCGGGTTTGATGTGACTAAAGAAGATGTTTTGGATAAAAAAGCTAAAGATAAAGATAAAAATGCCGATATGATAAATGAGCTTCCTCAACTAACAGGAGATCAACTTGAAAATCTCGTGTTCAGTAGTCGGGAGCAGTACCGAGCGAACTACAAAGAACAATTCCAAGACGCACCACTCATTCAGAAAGCATTCGGAATGGGCTATGCAGGTAACTATGAACAACCACGACGTCATCAACCGCTCAAAACGATTGAGATGGATTTCCATGATTGGTTCTATTCATTCGGTTACATCGGATTTTTATACTTTGTAGCGCCGCTTATTTACTTTACAATTATGTACATTGGCCAGTTCATCCGTCGCTTTAAAGAGTCATGGAACTACTTTAACTTGTTGACAGGATCAAGCTTTATCATCGGCATCGGAATTGCTTACACAGCCGGGCACGTTTTCACTGCACCAGCTGTATCGATTTACTTAGCGTTTCTATTTGCTGCAATGATCATCGCTATATATAAGGAAGGCGACCAACTCATTTGAGAAGTGGTGCCACTGAAAAAAGGAAGAACTTGCAAAAGGTTTGCGATTTTTTTTAGATGAGGTATAATGCATATCAACACTCACTATTTATTATGAAATTCCTTTGCGTACTTTTCATAATTCGTATATTCATAGACGTACACAAAGGAAGTATGATATAGTAAAGGTGAACATAAGGGATGAAATTGGCCAAGGCCTTCATTCTTTTATGGATTTATGTGTGATACAAAACAAGGAGGAATATTAAGAAGATGACTAACAAAAATCATTCTTACAAAAAGCTCA
>JASLGI010000090.1 GCA_030149685.1 Bacillaceae bacterium
GTCGATTCAAACGATCCGTACGTATTGTACTGATGTTCGTTTAGCATTTGAAACCCAGTCCATTACAAGCATAGGAATGAAGCGACTGGAAGTCGTACACTATATGGAATGGTTAGAACAGAAAGGATATCGTCCCACTACAATCAATAAGAAGGTGAATAGCTTAAAGGTGTACCATGACTTTTTACTAAAGCACGGGATGTGGCAGGAACAACCGATTCGTTTAAAGCAAGATCGTGTGAAGGTAGCTTCTGGTAGTGAGCATACAGTAGAGGCTTTAACGGATGAAGAAGTAGAACGAGTATTAGAAGAAGTTAAGAAGTCACAATACAGTGAACGTGACCGTCTGATTGTATATGTTCTAATGATTGCAGTAAAGGAGTTGGATTTACAAGCATCTTACGACAAGTAGTATAGGAAGTGAGAAACAGTTGTTTTATTGTACGAGACCTGCTTGGTGTATTCAAACTTCTATTGAAGAAGAGGAGTAATCAAGATGAAAGTTAAAAGTATGTAGAGGAAGATTCTCTCCTATTTCATCAAAGTTGGCGTGAATGCAGAGAAGATATTGGAGAGGAAACGAGATGGATCAACGTAGAGAAATTGATTCGTTAGAAAAGTTGTAGTTAACATCAAAGCTTTTTTAAAGAAGTACGATTGATGTTCAGACTTGTAATGAAGCAATCTTTCGACTTTTTTCAGCATAAATAGAACTTTTTCAATTTGACATTATTAACTAAAAAGCTTTAGAATTGGAATAATTGTAGTTTTAAGGATATAACATTTCTTAAATGGTTTAATAAAGATCCTTGACTACAAGCATCGTTCATAGTGAATTTTTATCGATGGTGTGATTTAGAAGTAAAGTTTCGTGAGTAGCGTTAGGTGATTGGAAAAAAATCAAGGAATGGGAAATAAGAAATCATACAGGGGGTTAAATGGATGTTTTCATATTGCGGTAGAGATTTTCAAGTGTTGTTCGATTTAACAGGGGACGATCATTGGCAAAAGAATGAATATCTTTTTAACAATATTGAACGATTGGCGCAAAAGAAGCACGTGGTATGCGTAGGAAAAGTCCCTTTAGAAAAAATATCACGTATGCATGAATATTATCGTTTAGCGACAGTTGATCATATGAAACAGGTGATTAATGATGTGCTTGGCAAGAATGAAATAGGATTGCTCATTATTTCAAATAATGTTGATCACATTCAAGAGTGGGTAGAGTCAGGGTTTAGCACGGTGTTGTTAAGCGAAGACCTAGCTTACAGTCAGTTGCATTGTATGCCAGATGAAATATGGAATAATAATCATTTTGCTAAATTTGCAGGGGATCCGACTTATCGAAAAAAACAATATAGAGAAAATACCGGATTTCTGAAAGCTGAACGGTCTGAAAGCAATCTTCCGAGATATTTATATTTTCTAGATATTCCTTATAGTTCAAATAAAGCAGATGTGATTTTTACAGGACGATATTTTACATGGAAGGATAATCGAAATTATAGTCATCCGTTATCAAGAGCCATTCTCGGATTTAAAAACAATTACGGGAGTAATCCGAAAGCCGTTAAAAGAATGCTTGGGGAGATGATTGATTCTGTAGTCTCTTCGGATGTTACGGTTCGTCACATTACCTTCGTGCCGCCTCGACCTTCTGAGCGCAGCCGTTTTTTAGGAATGGAGGAATATATTCGAAGCGAACAAGTTTTAGAATATGATTTATTACGTGCGACGAGTAACTATCAATCACCTAAAAAATACCATGAATATGACAAGAAATATCAATGCGTTCAAGGAAACATCGAGTGTGTAAGAGATGTTTCAGGAACCGTGTTATTAATCGATGACATCTTTACGAGTGGCGCTACGACAGCTGAATGTGCTAAGGTTTTATATGAGTCTGGAGCGAGTAATGTCGTTGTGATGCCACTAGCATTTACTCAACGAAGAGATATTCGAGACCAACGCCTCATGCCTGTTGTCTTTAATTCTGACGGTAATGAGTTTTCTATTAAGTTTACAAAAAAAGATTCAAAAGCATTTTATTCTAGCAAAGACAATGCTGGTAAATACGATAGTCGTGATTTTGATGTTGTCTTTGAAGAATATTTGAAATACGACCGATACGGTTCTCCTCAGGCGGATCAAACTTCTTCCCTTCCAGATGAAAAAGAAGTGAAGGCAATTATTTTTGATCTAGATAATACGTTGTTACGTACGGATCATTTGGAAGGTTATAGAACGGGAAATTTGAACGTTAAAAATATTACGCGTTGTAACGGTGAACACGTGATTATCGATCCAGATCTGTTAGTACAGTTGAAACGAGCAAATATTGACATCGGCATTGTTACGAAATCGCCTAAATATTATGCTTCTGAATTGCTAGCGCTTTACGGCTACCCTTACGATTATTTAGTCGCATCAAGAGATACGTTAAGAAGTAAGCCGTTTCCAGATCCTTTGTTAAAATGTGCTTTAAAATTAAAGGTTGATCCACAACATGTGTTGAACGTAGGTGACCAATATTCTGATATGCGAGCTGGAGAAGGTGCTGGGATGATCAATATGAATGTTGAGAACGTTTTAGGCTCAAACGTACTGGAGAGAATCATAGAAAGAAGTTAAACGGAACGATGAAGTGAAAAGAGGTGTACCTCATTGACAGATTTATTTTGGTTAACG
>JASLGI010000110.1 GCA_030149685.1 Bacillaceae bacterium
AAAGAATGATTTCTTCTGCTAGTACAGGGCCAATGCCTGGCAGTTGCTGCAACTCTTCAAAAGAAGCTTCATTAATATTCATTCTTTTTTCTTCTTCTGTCGCTGTTGGTGTCACAGATGTTGTCGTCTCTACTTCATACTTCTTACCATCTGTGATCACTCGAATATCTCCCATCGTCGCTGTTTCGTAAATCTCAGCGCCTTGTGATGTCACCCGCTGCACGACTTCATCGTGAGGGTGTCCGTAACTATTTCCTTCCCCGTAAGATAAAATAAATACTTCTGGTTGAATATGCTCGATATACCGAGCACCGCTACTCGTGTTCGAACCGTGATGCCCTGCTTTTGCGATCGTTACTTGCTGTAAACCACGGTCGATCAATCCTTCTTCCATTTTAGTGTCGGCATCTCCTGTAAAGATGAATGAAATATCACCATATGTCATGCCGATGACGATTGACGCTTCATTCGTTCCTTTTGCATCTTCGTCAGCAAAAAGTACCTCTAACGTAACGCTCGGGTCTAATGCGATCGAATCACCAATTTCAGGTACTGTAAACGGAATGTCTTTTTCATCAATTTTTGTTAAGAGCTCTAAATAAGTTTGTGTCGTATGCACTTTTCCACTATCGATAAACTCTCCGACTGTTATTTCGTCTAACACTTTGTGAAGCCCACCGATATGATCTGCATCAGGATGTGTCGCTACGACATAATCGAGATGGTCGATATTTTTATCTTTCATATAAGAAACGACTTTTTCTCCTGCTGATTTTTTCCCACCATCGATTAGCATCGTTCGTCCATTCGGCGCTTGAATGAGCGTTGCATCCCCTTGACCGACATCGATATAATGGACAGTAAGAGTGCCTTCCTTTAATGGTTTTTCCTTCGTGTCGTTTGAAGACTCCTCTGTTAGGGTACAACTAATCAGTAGTGTCGCTACGACAAAAAGTACGATGGATAAAGTAAACTTTTTCATCTATATACCTCCTTCTTCTTTAGTGTATCATTTGTTTTTTTCAGCCGTTAGAGATTTTATCATCATTATGAAAGGATCTGATCATTTGTTAAAAGAGACGAAACAAATTGTAGAAACGATATTACCACACGATAAACTGACATTACCGATTGTCGCAGGTAGCGAATTTTTCACACGTTCTCTTCGTTCTACTGCTACTTTACACATTTTAAATGACGAAGGAGATATGAAGCTCGGTCACCGGTACGTTCAACTTCTCCAAGTGGGAACACCTTCCGACCTCTTTACACGTTGGCTCTACCCTGTCATCGGTGGTGCAATCGGTTATTTAGCAAGTATGAACCGCCGACACTCTTGGTGGAAAACTGCTTTATCTGTCGGCGCTGGAGCACTTGCCTTACCGCGCATTATTAAAGGAAAACCTGCTGAAAAAGACCATTACGTAGCGATGACTTTCTTTGATCCGAAAGAAGAAGCAACGTATAGTATCGTCGTCTATGCAGAAGATGATTTAAAAAAGAAACTGTATCAACTACCAACTGCTCCATAATGTCCAATAAAAATCTCCCAAGAAGGGAGTTTTTTTCTCTTTCTCTGGGTATATAAAAGGAAGGAGATGATGATCATGACAAATATTGCAATTATTTATTACAGTTCAACAGGAACGAACTATCAATTAGCACAATGGGCAAAAGAAGGCGCAAGTATCGATAATGTCGACGTTCGACTCTTTCGATTAAATGAAACGGCACCTCAAGCAGCAGTCGATTCCAATCCTGCCTGGGCTACACATCATTCAGAAACGTCCCATATTCCAGTCGTTACACCGAAAGATTTAGAGTGGGCAGATGGTGTGATTTTTAGTATCCCGACACGTTTCGGCGCACCTGCGAGTCAATACCAAGCGTTTATCGATACGGTCGGTGGATTGTGGGCACAAGGGAAACTTGCAAACAAAGTCGTCACTGCGATGAGTAGTGCGCAAAACCCGCACGGTGGCCAAGAAACGACAATCCAACGTATTTACACATCGATGTATCATTGGGGAGCAATTATCGTCACTCCCGGTTACTTAGATGATTCTATCGTCAAAGCGGGAGGAAACCCTTACGGTACGTCAGCGACACAAGGACCGGATGGAAAAATTGTTGAAGACGTTGCAGATGCAGCGCGCTTCCAAGCGAAACGTCTCGCAGAAATCGCACGAGTAACTCAATCACTTCGCAAATAAGAAAAAGTGCACAAGTCTTCTTATCGACTCGTGCACTTTTTTTACGTAAAGATCGGTTGGATCCCTTGAATGAAAATAACGACAATCGCAACGGGCACGACATAACGAATGAGCACTCGCCACGTATTGTACCAAATCGGCGAAACATCTAACTCATATTGAGACGTTTCTTTCGAGTAATAATATCCTGCAAAAAGAGCGATGAGTAATGCACCAATTGGCATTCCGATATTGTTCGTTAAGAAATCGACGAAATCAAACACGGTTTGACCGAAAATTTTCACATCCGACCAAACACCAAACGATAACGCACTCGGAATTCCGACGAGGAAAATTGCAAGTCCTCCGAGCCAAGCGACACGTGTACGACTTCTGCGACGTTCTCCAATGACGATTGATACGAGAATTTCTAACATCGAAATCGATGATGTCAATGTCGCAAACAATAATAAAATTAAAAACAAAATTAAAAAGAAAGAACCAAATGGGATCGCATCAAACACTGCAGGAAGGACGATGAAAACAAGGCCGGGCCCTGCATCTGGCTCAAATCCATACG
>JASLGI010000135.1 GCA_030149685.1 Bacillaceae bacterium
TATATAGTATTTTTTGTTTCTTTCCCAGGAATTAAAACTAACTATATTGGAAAAATAAGGATGTCTTATTTAGTATAAAAGATACTTTAGACTTAACTGATATTTTTTTCTTTTATAATAGAAAAAATAGTTCTACTTCAGATATTGATTTTTTAAAGAACAAACTAAACATTTATCACTATAATTCCAAACATCTCTTCCGTAACACTATAATTAGCGTTTGATTCTATCTTTTCGATCGTCTAAATATCGGTTCGTTCTTTCGTTTCAGTATTTACCATTAATAATTAAAAATCCTAAACATTTGTATCATGTTTATAATCATCAATTAGTAAGTTGACAACGCGTCTAACATCTTGATACAAATTCGAAGGAGTTACGTAAAAGTCCCAACATATATTATAGAACTCAAAAAAGCGCTCACTCAATGAACACTGTCATTGAGTGAGCGCTTAAACTTTCAATTATTTATACATTAAATAAGAATTCCATAATGTCGCCATCTTGCACGACATACTCTTTTCCTTCAGCTCGAACTTTTCCTGCTTCTTTTGCTGCTTGCATAGATCCAGCTTCTAATAAATCGTCATAAGCAACTGTCTCTGCTCGAATGAAGCCACGTTCAAAGTCTGTATGAATAATACCCGCACATTGTGGAGCTTTCATTCCTTTTTTAAATGTCCACGCACGAACTTCTTTTTCACCTGCTGTGAAGTATGTTGCTAAACCGAGCAAGTCATATGTTGCACGGATTAAAAGATCAAGTCCTGCTTCTTTAATACCGAGATCTTCTAGGAAAATCTCTTTCTCATCATCGTCGAGTACTGCGAGTTCCTCTTCGATACGTGCGCTAACAACGATCACTTCTGCATCGTCTTTTTCTGCAAACTCACGTACTGCTTGCACGTGTGGGTTTTCATCAGCATCGACAATTTCATCTTCTGCTACGTTTGCTACGTAAAGCATTGGTTTAATTGTAAGTAAATGCATGCCGCGAATTAATTCACGTTCATCGTCTGTTAGACCGATTGAACGTGCTGGCTTTTCTGCTTCAAATGCTTCTTTTAATTTTGAAAGCACTGCAAATTCTGCTTCAGCCTCTTTGTCTTTTTGACGTGCCATTTTTTCTACACGTCCAATACGTTTATCAACACTTTCAAGGTCCGCTAAAATTAATTCTAAGTTGATGACTTCAATATCATCGATCGGATTTACTTTCCCTGATACGTGTGTGATGTTCTCATCCTCGAAACAACGAACAACTTGACAAATTGCATCTACTTCACGAATATGTGCGAGGAACTTGTTTCCGAGTCCTTCTCCCTTACTTGCTCCTTCAACAATTCCAGCAATATCTGTGAACTCAAATGCAGTTGGTACTGTCTTTTGTGGTGTCACGAGTTCTGTTAATTTGTTTAAACGCTCGTCTGGTACTTCAACGATTCCGACGTTTGGGTCAATTGTACAGAATGGGTAGTTTGCTGCTTCTGCTCCAGCTTTTGTAATTGCGTTAAATAATGTTGACTTTCCTACGTTTGGAAGTCCTACGATCCCTGCGGTTAATGCCACGAGGAACACAACCTTTCTTTTCTCTATTTTCTACGTAACTTTACGCTTTAAGTATAGTGTCAAATGATGCAATTGTCCATGACGCTAGTCTTCATGCTTATGGATGATTCGTTTCATCTTTCGAGTAAACTCACTTCGCGGAAGCATGACACTATGTCCACAACCTTCACACTTCATTCGAATATCTGCCCCCATACGAATAATCTTCCATTCATTCGTTCCACACGGATGAGGCTTTTTCATTTCGACAATATCATATAAGCTAAATTCTTTTTGTGTCATTTAAACTTCTCCTTCCTTCATATCATCATCTTCGTGAAAAATGACCATTTTTTGATAAGGAATTTCGATATCATTTTCTTCTAAAACGAGTTTAATATCGCGACGAAGTTTTCGTGCAACGGCAAAATTCATCACAGGTTCAGTCTCGGCAGTAATTCGAAGTACAACGTCTGATGCGCCTAAACTTTCAACACCTACGAGTTCTGGTGTCGCGATGACTTCTTCATATTCTTCGTTCGGTAATGTTTGTAAAAACTCTTCAATCACACGTTCAGCTTTGCGTATGTCTGCCTCGTAGGCAATACCGATATCAAGGATAGCTAATGAATTCCGAATCGAATAGTTCACAACTTCTGTAATATTACCATTCGGAATAATATGCATTTCTCCTGTCATCGCTTGAATTTTTGTCGTTCGCAAACCGATCTCTTCAACAGTTCCTACCGCTGCGCCTACTTTCACAAAATCACCGACGGAAAACTGGTCTTCAAATAAAATGAAAAATCCTGTAATGACATCTCGCACTAAGTTTTGAGCACCGAAACCGACAGCTAAACCGAGTACCCCTGCTCCTGCGAGCAACCCTTTCGCATCGATTTTAAATTCACCTAAAACAGCAAGAATAGCTGCAAAATAAACGACATAGGCAACAGCGCTTTGCAACAGTTTCAATAACGTTTCTTCCCGACGTTTCGAACGACGGAGAGGCCCTTTGAATTTTACGGAAAACACTCGACGAATGAGCATTTTTAATACACGTACAACGAGCATCGATACGAGAATAATTAACGTAATTCGAATCGATTTCGTAATC
>JASLGI010000224.1 GCA_030149685.1 Bacillaceae bacterium
ATGTTGAAAACAACTTACTATGTTTCTTCATCTCTTCATCCTCCTCAATTTTTATCTTTCATAATCTCAAAACCTAAAGACCCTACCCTTTACGTTTTTCAAACGATTATGAGTAGATACGGGCATTCTGAATCATTTTGATTCGTTGTTCTCGCCCTTCACAAAAGTATATCGGACGGTGTTTTCGATTCTTTAACTCTTTTTTAATCTTTTTTTAATGTTCGAGGTGAAAAACACGTAAAATAAGCTCATATTCTTATCTCATTCTAATAAATAAACTATATTTTAGACCTATAAGTCATTGGCAAAACAAGATTAAAGAACTACCTAATAATAAAAAAATATTAATTATTTGTTTTTTCACTGTGCATTTTGAATGTGAAAGTTTAATAATCTTTACGTTCACATTTTAGACAACTTTTAAAAAAGAAAGTCTCGTTTTTATTAATCTCCTCTTTTTCTTTTAAAATAGCGGTTTTTTATGGATGGTTTTTTCCAAAAAAATGAGCCATTGCCATTAGTTTTTCGTTTTCTCCACTCTATCCTGCCTACATAAAAAAAAGACCTTCTCTTAAATTTCAAGAAAGAAGGTCTATGATCTACCTTTTATGATTTGTATTTAATATAGAATGTAATTTTGCGTGTAATAAGGAATACCTGTAATTCCTGCTTTCACACCGATTCCGACAGCTGGTACTCGTGTCGAAACGATATTTTCACGGTGCCCTGGTGAATTCCATAAGCCATAGTGTGAAAAAATTGGACCGATATACCCTGTTGAAATATTTTCTAATGCAAGGCGAGGCTTCACACCGATCGTAGCAAGACGGTTCGCAAACGTCTGCCCTTCCGGTGACGTATGGCTGAAGTAGCTGCGGTTACTCATATCCGTACTATGACGTAACGCTAAATTCGCCATCTTTTGATCCCATTTTAAAATATGCAGTCCGTGTTCGACACGTGTACTGTTTACGAGATCGAACATTAAATGTTCGTGCGCCATTTCTAGTGCTCGATTCGATTTCGGGTAAAAATTACTCTTATAGTTGTGCAATTCTTTAGAATGAATCAAAACACCGACGACACGTTGGTACTGTTGGAAATCATAAAAGTACGTAATGTACATACCGTCCAGATCGTAACTCGCTCGTTTTCCTTGAACGTACATGTCTGGAGCGCCTAAAGCTCGCTCCACTTCTTGACGAGTCGAACCGATTCGAACACCTTTTGTCGAGCGGTAACTCGGAGAGCTCGTAAAGAGAGAAACGATTTTTCCATCTTTCTCGCTCCAACCAAACATCGAACGGTAATTGGAATGATGGACGTTCCAATGAAGTAACTGCTCGTTCGCAACGCGACGATTCGGAGTACCGTACAACTGTTTCGCCCGCTCGGCAGAGTCTCCGATCGAGAGCCCAGCAATTTTATGTGTTGCTTCTCCTGTCGTACGAACAACACGTTGCGCTGATAAACGTCTGAAAAATGCGGTCACTTGGTGACGTGTTAACGCATCATTGCTTCCGAAGTCTTCGTATTTATCAGCATGTATTCCTTTTCCTTTTGTTAAACCGACATCATACATCCAGTCAATGACTGTTCGATCATTTGGGATTTGCTGCACTTGTGGGTGTGCGAGGGCAAAATAGGCGCGGGCGATGACAATACGAGGAATTGGTTGGTTCCTTACATTGGGTCGACTACTTCCCGGCAATTGAATATTCGTTCCATCTAAGTAACGATAAATTTTCTCCGTTTTCCAATAGCCTGGTAAACCGTACGCATAACGTGATAGCACACGAGCAAACTGGGCGTCCGTCATCGCTACTTGTGGGCGAAATGTTCCATCAGGAAATCCACTAATGAGTCCTTCACTCGTTCCCCATTGGATATCTTGGTAACCGCGGTACGTAGTTGGTACATCTTTAAAATTATTATTCGCATGAGCCCATTGTGGCACTAAAACGATTAGTAGTAGTATTCCTATTAATAGGAAGTTGTTCCTTCTCCTCGAAATATTCATCATCCTTACCCCCGATACATTTTTTATTTTTTATACTCTATATAGTATAAACTGTCTATTTTAAAATTAAAAGTTGATTGAGTACTACCTCTTTTTCCTATGCGCTATTTTTAATAGAATAAAGTCCTATCCATTGGAATTATATTCCTATAATTAATACCTTATTGTCTCAACTTTCTTTCGAATGAGAAAAAACGTATGAAATCATCGTTTGATTTCATACGTTTCCTCATTTTAACGCGCTCTTATTTTAATAAAATTAACAACATTCTATTTTAAGCGACATTTTATTGAATGATCAGTTGTTTATTTTCAATTAATTGCTCCAGGTTTATTTCTGAATTCCATGTTTTTGGCAATTGTAGTAAATCGGTCATCTGAAACCTAGAGCTTGCTCCGTCCCGATCGATTTTGATCATTCCATTTTTCACTTCAACATACTGACTAACGTTCGCTGCCGTAATCGGCTGACCTTTGAACAATTCTCGTAAATCGATACGGTCTGCATCAAAATCAGTCGTCACCGTACCGTATGTGAAATCAATCCAATGATCAACCCCATTACCACCTGTCGCATCCTCATCATTTAATACGTTATAAACGAGCGTATCCGAGCCTTTTCCACCTTTTATTTCATCTTGAGCTGCACTACTTACGAGGACATCGATGCCGTCCGTTCCTTTCGTGTTCGCACCG
>JASLGI010000123.1 GCA_030149685.1 Bacillaceae bacterium
CATTTACTTTTCCTCATCAACGCTTTTATTGTGCGAATTGTTCGACACGAGCAATCGCTGTTTCTTTACCGATTAAAACGATTGAGTCCGGTAATTCCGGTCCACGCACTTGTCCTGTCGTTACGACACGGATTGGCATGAATAAGTTTTTCCCTTTATGTCCTGTTTTCTTCTGAACGGCTTTAATTGCTGCTTTAATCGATGGTGCATCGAATGTCTCGAGAGACTCGAGCTCTTCTTTAAACGCAGCCATCACTTCAGGCACTTGTTCGCCTTCAAGCACTTTTTTCGCATCTTCATCGTATTCGATTTCTTTTACGAAAAATTGCTCGGTTAAAGCGACGATTTCTTTTCCGTAACGTAATTGCTCTTGGTACAGTGCGATTAAGTCACGAACCCACGCTTCTTCTTCAGCAGACATCTCTGTTGAAATACGTCCTGCTTCTTGTAAGTGTGGAAGTGTTAACGCTTCGAGATCATCTAAGCTAAGTTTTTTAATGTATTGGTTGTTCATCCAGATCAGTTTATCTTTATCGAACATCGATGGTGATTTCGCTAAGCGCGTTTCATCGAACATTTCAATCAATTGTTCTTTCGTAAAGATCTCGTCTTCGCCACCTGGTGACCATCCGAGTAATGTGAAGAAGTTAAACATCGCTTCCGGTAAGAAACCGAGCTCACGATATTGAGAAACGAATTGAATGATCGACTCATCACGTTTCGATAATTTTTTACGTTCTTCGTTCACAATTAACGTCATATGTCCGAATTGTGGTGCTTCCCATCCGAACGCTTCAAAAATCATAATTTGACGTGGTGTATTCGTTAAATGTTCTTCCCCACGGAAAATGTGTGTCATTTCCATTAAATGATCGTCAATGACGACGGCGAAGTTGTACGTAGGAATTCCGTTCGCTTTCACAATGACCCAGTCTCCGATATCTTTCGATTCGAATGCAACTTCTCCACGAACGATATCTTTGAAGCGGTACGTTACGTTTTCCGGCACGCGAATGCGTAGCGTATACGGTGTACCTGCCGCTTCTTTTTCAGCGATTTCTTCAGCTGATAAATGGCGACATTTCCCTGAATACATCGGCGCTGCAATTCCTTTTGCTTTTTGCTCTTCACGCTCTTGTTCTAACTCGTCTGTCGTACAGAAACATTTATATGCTTTTCCTTCATCGAGAAGTTGTTGCGCATATTTTTCGTAAATGTCCAAACGTTCCATTTGACGGTACGGTGCGTATGGTCCACCGATCACTGGGGACTCGTCGAACTCTAAACCGAGCCATTCTAAGTTTTCAAGCTGTGACGCTTCTCCACCTTCAATGTTTCGTGCAACGTCCGTATCTTCTGTACGCACGATGAATTTCCCACCGTAGTGGCGTGCGAATAAATAGTTAAATAAAGCTGTGCGTGCCCCACCGATATGTAAATGTCCTGTTGGGCTAGGCGCATAACGTACTCGTACTTCTTTTGTCATTTGTACCTCTCCAATCTTATGCTTACTTCGCTCATTTTAACACGTTTTTCTCATTTTTGAAAAGAACATCATTTTTTAACGATCAAAATCGTTGCTAAAGCAGTAATTCCTTCTTCTCTTCCGACGAATCCGAGCTTTTCAGTCGTCGATGCTTTTACGTTCACTTGTGATTCATCCGCTTCTAACAATTGCGCAATTCGCGCTCGCATTTTCGAAATGTGAGGCGCCATTTTTGGGCGTTGAGCGAGCAATGTACAATCGATGTTTCCAAGTACGTATCCTCTCTCCTTCACCATGTCCCACACACGTTCTAATAATATAGCTGAATCAGCATCTTTAAATGCCTTATCGGTATCTGGAAAATGCGTTCCAATATCGACTTCACCGATCGCCCCTAATGCTGCATCGGTAATCGTATGTAATAAAACATCCGCATCAGAATGTCCTACTAACCCTCGTTCGTGTGGGATTTCAATACCGCCTAGAATAAGCTTACGTCCTTCTTGAAAGGCGTGAACGTCAAACCCTTGACCTACTCGAATCATTCGTTTCCCTTCTTTCTACTTTTTAAAATCGCTTCTCCAAAGACGAGATCTTCCTTCGTCGTCATTTTAACATTGTCGTACGTACTTTCAACGACTGCAACAGGTACTCCGATCCGCTCGACGAGCATCGCTTCATCCGTCGCCTCAAATTGCGCTTCATTCGCTTGATCACTCGCCCGTTTTAATACTGAGTACCGAAATGCTTGAGGGGTTTGAATCGACCATAATGTGGATCGGTCGACTGTTTCTTCAATGATCCCATCTTTCACGACTTTCATCGTATCTTTCGCACGTACTGCTGCGACGGCCCCACCACTCTGTGCTGCGCGATCAACTAACGCTCTGATCGTCTCGTGCGTCACGAACGGACGAGCCGCATCATGGACGAGAACGATCCCATCCTCTTTCGGATACGCCTCGAGACAAGCATGTACGCTCTGCTGACGCTCTTTGCCACCGTCAACGAATGTACGGGCTTTCGTAATATCATATTTTTTCACAACTGCTTGAATGAGCACCCGTTCTTCTCGTTTCACGGCTAAAATGATCGATTCACAACGATCATCTCGTTCAAATACGTCTAACGTATGAGCGAGGATCGGCCGACGATTCAATTGTAAAAACAATTTATTCATATTTGCTCCCATCCGCGTTCCACTTCCCGCAGCTGGGATCATCACTGTGTAATTCACGATTCTCCTCCTACGACAGGCTTCGCAAAGATCATACGACCAGCCGACGTTTGCAAGACACTCGTCACAACCGTGTCGATCGACTCATTCATATGATTTCGACCATTTTCAACGACAATCATCGTACCGTCATCTAAATAAGCGACGCCTTGTCCTTGTTCTTTTCCTTCTTTCAAAATGAACACATTCATTCGTTCACCTGCGATAACTACCGGCTTAACAGCGTTTGATAGATCGTTAATATTCAACACATGAACGCCATGCAAATCGGCAACTTTGTTCAAGTTAAAATCATTCGTCACGACGTATCCACCGACTTCTTTCGCCAGTCGAACGAGCTTCAAGTCGACTTCATGAATATCATCAAAGTCAGCGTTCGTAATTTCCACTTCTACTTCATCACCCGACTGCAACATTTTCAACACGTCAAGTCCTCTTCTCCCTTTCGTTCGTTTTAACGAATCGGATGAGTCTGCAATATGTTGCAATTCAGTTAGAACGAACTGAGGAACGAGCAAAATCCCTTCCAAAAATCCCGTCTTCGCAATGTCAGCGATTCGCCCATCGATAATGACGCTCGTATCTAAAATCTTATAGGAAGCATCAGTCATTTGTACATTTTCTTTTTTCGCACCTGCCGCTTTCGCACTAAAAAGGGCATTCATAAACTCTTCTCGCTTTTGAAACCCAACTTGGAAACCTAAATAACCTAATAAAACCGATAACATGATTGGAACAACTGATGTAAGCGGTGGCAATTCGATACTCGACAAACCGTAACTGACGAGAAAAGCGACACTTAACCCGACGATTAAACCGAGTGTTCCAAAAATCAAATCTAAAATAGGCGCTTTTAATAAAATTTCTTCTAACCATTCAACCGATTGAACGATCGGCTGCACGATGAGTAAACCGATGAAAAAGAAAACGATCGCACCGACAGCAGCGGCAATGTATGGATTATTAATAATAGGTCGAGATGTAAACTCGAACAACTCAAATAAAGACGGAACGAATAAAATACCGATTGCGCCACCTATA
>JASLGI010000050.1 GCA_030149685.1 Bacillaceae bacterium
TCCACATGCTGCTAAGGCAAGAGTGAGGACGAGTAGAAGAGAGAGGAGGAGACGTTTTTTCATCAATGTTCCTTCTTTCTATTCATAAAATCATACATCGTTTATGACTGAAATGGCTGAATGCCATATGCATCAAGGATGAATTGAGGAATGATCATACGCGCCGTTAGCAAAGGATCGACGACTTGACTAATTTCAGCTTCGCCCGCTGCACTTAAAATCATAACCGCTTCTGCTGGTGAAAGGTTTGCTTCGTTTGCTAAAAAATGAGCTGCTCGTTTCGTAGCCCCTTGCACCGCTTCATCTAACGTTTTTTCTGAGACGTGAAAGGCGATGCCGTTTTCATTCACAATGACGGGATGATCAATGGAATGTCCTTTTACAACGTCTAGTGTTACTGTCGCTTTTCCAGGAACTTCAACACCTGATCCACCAACTTCTCCATCACCCATTGCCGCATGGAAGTCACCGAGCGCGAAGAGAGCACCTTCTGTAAAGATCGGGAAGTAGACAGTCGCCCCTTCTTTCATCAACTTCGTATCTAAGTTACCGCCGTGATGATTCGGAGTACCGCAAGAAACAGCTTCACCTTCAGGAGCGACACCGATGACACCAATCATTGGTGTGAGTGGAATTTTGAGACGGCCATCGAAAATCGCATACCCATCTTCGATCGGAAGGACACGGTGTGTCATACCTGATAGTTCATCGCCGAGCATACCGAGTCCTTCACCGGTTGCAAGAACACCTTGATGACCGATTTCGATTTTTTCAATCGTTACTTTTAAAAGGTCTCCTTTTTGAGCACCATTGACGTAGATCGGACCGGTTGCTGGGTTAATTTGATTCCAATTAATGCTGCCGAGCTCTGTATCATTTGATTCAATTTGATTTTCAAAACAGTCATACGTTTCAATGACGACAGTTTCACCAGCATCTACCGTCATAGCAGGTGCGTGGTCTTTGCTAAATGAATAAATAATATTCGTTTCACACGTTAATTGTTTCATGAGAAACATCCCCTTCCTAAGTCATTTTTCTACTTACATTGTAGCATGCCTCGTTAAAAAGAGAGAATTTACGCTTTGTCTCGTAGGAAAGGAAGTTTTTTCTTCCTTTGAAAGTACGAGTAAATCGTAATCGATAATAAAACGTAGCAAGCGCTCGCTAATATGCCACCGAGTACGTCGCTCGGATAATGAACGCCTAAATAAATGCGGCTCAGTCCGATATTACTAACGAAAAAGAGAGCGAGTATAAAGAGCAACCACTTACTACTTTGTGTTCGAATACTTCTCCAAACGATGTACAAAAGAATCATGAAGAAGCTAAAAGCGATCATCGTATGTCCACTCGGAAAGCTGTAGCCACCGATATCGACGAGTCGATAAAACTCTGGGCGTGGCCTTTGAAACAAAAGCTTTAATAAGTAGTTGATCAAACCTGTTCCAGCAATGACGAAGGCGAATAAAAAAGCTTGTGGTCGCCACTGAAGTGAAAAGTAGAAAAATGGTGTAACGATGAATGCGACGAGGACCATCGTTTTCGCTTCCCCTAATAATGTAAAACTCTTCATCCACGCCGTTAGAGCAGGTGTCTCCCAACCTTGTACGGTATCGATGATTGCTAAGTCAAATCGTTGAACAGATTCATTCGCCATTACCCATAAGCCGATCACGCTAAATAATGCAGCGAGTGCAAATGCACCGATCAAGCCGAGGGTTAGTCGTAACGTTAATTCTCGCATGCGATTGCCTCCTTTCATCCATTATAGGCAAGTGAACGTACAAACGGTTAAAAACACGGTAAACTAGTAAGGAGAAATTGTGAAAAGGAGAGATAGCATTGGAAGAGACAGTTCGCATGAAACAATTGAAAACATTGGATGACTGGTATGATATTTTAAATGAAGCGGAGCATCGACCGCTTATTTTGTTCAAGTTCAGTGCTACGTGTGTAGCGAGTGTGAGTGCTTATAAAGAAATGAATGAGTTGAAGAGTGATTTACCGATTTATTTAATTATCGTGCAAAATGCACGAGACGTTTCGAACGCAATTGAAGCAGATCTCGGAGTCCGTCATGAATCACCACAAGTGTTAATTATGAATAACGGCCGTGCGATTTGGCAAGCGACTCATTATAAGATTAAAGCAAAAGAAATCGACGAGGCTATTGATCAATATGTAAAATAAAGGAAGTGGCGCACATTGCTTCAATGAGTGTGCGCTTTTTTGGTAATTGCAAGAGTAAGTAGAAGAAAAGTGGTATAATGAAACAAGGGAAATAGACTGATGGCACGCCATATGCGTTGAAAGACGCACGTGTGGTGTAGGCTCGCCTAGTGAAAAGGTGGCACTTTTTATGAAGCGGGAATAGCGAACCTGAACAACCGATCGAAGAAAGAGTAAGTGATTTCATTCCTCTACTTGAAGAAAAAGTAATGAAGTATAAACGATCAGCACAAGAATCGTTAAACATTACAACTGATTTAAGTAAGAATGGGTTGCAAGGATGGAAAGTTGTACGACCTGATACATATAAAGGTGCGTACACAGTAGCACAAGGTGGGTTAGACGGAAAAATCCCAGCAGAAGATGTGCGGGTCGAAGTCGAACGTGTCGCTAACATTTTTGAAGTCATTGATATTAAGTAAGAAATGAACGCTCTTCCGTGGCAGGGGAGCGTTTTTAATATGACATTTGTCATGTGAAAGAGATGACATGTGCGCCTATGACGTGGTCTTAATATTTCTTATGATAGTTGTACAGAGTAAGAAAAAGGAGAGAGCGTCATGAGTAAGCAGCAAACGAAAGAGTTGCATAAAAGCGTAGCCCCATATGCCAAGTGTGATACGAAGAAAAGTGTATGGCAATTAATCAATACGATTCCACCATTTTTCATCTTATGGTATATCGCTTATGAAGCGTATCAGTTGTCATTTTGGTTAATGATTCCAATCGCTATCGTAGCCGCAGGGTTTGTCGTTCGAACATTTATTATTTTCCACGATTGTACACACGGATCATTTTTCAAAAGTAAAAAAGCGACCGACATCGTCGGAACATTGACAGGTATTATGACGTTATTCCCGTACGAACAGTGGAAGCGAGAGCATTCGATTCACCACGCAACAAGTTCTAACCTTGATAAACGTGGAACAGGAGACATTTGGGTAATGACGATTGAAGAATATGCGGCTGCGAACAAGTGGACGCGTCTCGGCTATCGTTTGTATCGAAATCCGATCGTCATGTTTGGACTCGGACCGCTTTATTTAATTTTAGTATCGAACCGTTTCAACCGAAAAGGTGTTCGTCCGAAAGAGTTTTGGAATACCCATTTAACAAACGCAGCGATCGTACTCATTTATGGCTTAATGATGATGTGGATTGGTGTTGTACCATTTTTAGCAATTCAAGGAACGATTATGTTCGTTGCAGCCGGTGCCGGTATTTGGCTCTTCTTCATCCAACATACGTTCGAAGATTCATATTTCGAAGAGCAAGGCGAGTGGAATTACGTGAAAGCAGCAATCGATGGCAGTTCATATTACGAACTTCCTAAAGTGCTTCAATTTATGACGGGAAATATTGGCTTCCATCACGTTCACCATTTAGCACCTCGTGTTCCGAATTACCATTTAGAAGATGCACACGAAAACATTGAACCTCTTCAACAAGCGACAAAAATTACTATCGGTTCGATTTTACGATCATTGAAGTATAAGTTATACGATAACGATAAAAAAGCGTTCATTACGTTTAAAGAGATGAGAGAGCGTCTCGAACGTGGGGAATTTAACGCTTTAAAAGAAAGAGGACGCGTGAGTGCTTCCTAACAGGCGACGACTATCTTCTATCTCTAGAAGATGGTCGTTTTCTTTTTCGCTTGTTACACTAAAGAGAGTAAGGAGGGAT
>JASLGI010000079.1 GCA_030149685.1 Bacillaceae bacterium
GGGACAGGCCCGTTGATGCCCAGCAACCTGCAAATATTGCGAAGGTGCCAAACCTGCAGCAAGGTGACACTTCCTTGGACGATAAGAGTGAGGGTGTTTGAGCGGATAAGACAAGCCTTCTCTCAAAGTGATAAGTGAGAGTAGGGCTTTTTTTGTTTTTTACTGCGAAAAGTACGATGTTGAATATAAACGAAGTACTTGACACAGGACGTAGGAGTATCTTATTCAAATGATTAAAGTTTAATTAGGAGGATAAATGCAATGACAAAGCGCCGACTGTTTACTTCAGAATCAGTCACAGAAGGTCATCCAGACAAAATGTGTGACCAAATTTCAGATGCGATCTTAGATGAAATTTTAAAAGAAGATCCCGATGCTCGAGTAGCGTGTGAGACGACAATTACGACAGGTCTCGTACTTGTAGCAGGGGAGATTACGACATCGACGTATGTAGATATTCCGAAAGTCGTTCGCGATACAGTTCGCGACATTGGATATACGCGAGCGAAATATGGATTTGATTATGAAACTTCAGCTGTTCTTACATCTATTGATGAACAATCAGCAGACATTGCTCAAGGTGTTGATACAGCGTTAGAAGCTCGTGAACGTTCAGAAGATGAGTTAGATAAAGTAGGGGCAGGAGACCAAGGGCTAATGTTCGGTTATGCTTCAAATGAAACGCCAGAATTTATGCCATTACCTATTAGTCTTGCTCATAAAATGTCTTATCGTTTAGCGGAAGTTCGAAAAAAACAAATCGTTCCGTATCTACGTCCAGACGGAAAAACTCAAGTAACTGTAGAATATAATGAAAACAATGAGCCTGTTCGGGTGGATGCAGTCGTTCTTTCAACACAACATCATCCGGAAGTAACACAGGAGCAAATTGAAAAAGATATGCTAGAACAAGTCGTCTACCCTGTCATTCCAAAACAGTTCTTAGACGAACAGACGAAATATTACATTAACCCAACAGGGCGTTTCGTCATTGGTGGACCGCAAGGAGATGTCGGCTTAACTGGTCGGAAAATTATCGTCGATACGTACGGAGGAATGGCTCGCCACGGTGGAGGCGCATTTTCAGGGAAAGATCCGACAAAAGTGGACCGCTCTGCTTCTTATGCAGCTCGTTATGTTGCGAAAAATATCGTTGCAGCAAAACTTGCTGACCAATGTGAAGTACAGATTGCTTATGCAATTGGTGTTGCGCAGCCTGTATCAATTACAGTGGATACATTCGGTACTGGAAAAGTTGAAGAGGCCGTACTTGAAGAAGCCGTACGTAAAGTATTCGATCTTCGTCCAGCAGGAATTATAGAGATGCTCGATCTACAACGTCCTATTTATAAAGATACAGCTGCTTATGGTCACTTTGGTCGCACTGATGTCGAATTCCCATGGGAAAAGACAGATAAGGTTGACGCACTCCGTCAATACGTGACGAAGTAATTACTAAGATAAAAAGCCTTCCGTTTACTTACATGTAGTTAAGTAGCGGAAGGTTTTTTAATCGTTTTAATGCTCGTTCATTTCTTCTTTCTTATAAACTTTCCCTTTTTCGACATAATCTTGAACGATTCGACGCATTTCACTTCGGTCACGTTCATTTGTTTGTCGAACGACACGGGCTGGAGAGCCGAAAGCGAGACTGTTTGGAGGAATAATAGTACCTGGAGTGATGAGGCTTCCTGCTCCAATAAATGCATTTTCTCCGATGACTGCACCGTCTAAAATCGTTGAATCCATGCCGATTAAAGCTCCTTTTTTAATGGTACAACTATGCAATGTCACCCGGTGGCCGACTGTGACATCAGATTCAATAATCAACGGTTTATTAGGACTTTGATGAAGACAAGATAAGTCTTGAATATTTACGCGGTCGCCAATAATCGTCGGTGATACATCTCCTCGAATTACAGTATGAAACCAAATGGAAACATCTTTACCGATTGTAACGTCCCCTGAAATAACAGCATTTTGCGCAATAAATGCAGAAGGATCGATTATCGGATGCTTTCCTTTGTAAGAATAAATCATAGTATCCCTTTCTTTCTATAAGTGTTGTATAATAAGCGTACCAAAAGTTTTCTCAAGAAGGAACGAAAGGAGATGTTGTCATGTGGAAATGGGAAGCAGAAGGAGAAGCAAAGGCGGTCGTAGGGATCGTACATGGAGCATATGAAAACCATGAATATTATGCGTGGTTTATAGAGAATTTACGCAAAAATGGTTTTCATATTATTGCAGGCGATTTACCTGGCCACCGAATTCCGAAACATATACATAAAGAGTCGTTTAGTTCATACATGACGTATGTTGAAAAGTTAGTAAAAGTATGTGAAGCGGAAGAACTGCCCTTTTTCTTAGTTGGTCACGGTCTCGGAGGGACGTTGTTACTTCGGTTATTGCAACAAGATAAGGTCCCTTGTGCAGGTGTGATATTAACTTCTCCTTGGTTGAGTATTGAGCATCCACCAGAAAATGCGACATCTTTACTTTCGAAAATTGCATCGACGATCGAACTCGATCATCGGATCGATCCGAAATTAGTTTCTCGTCATGCAGAACATCAAATGCAAATGAGAAATGATCCGAATTATAGTCCGATTGTCACTGCCGGATGGTATCGAGAGTTACAGTCAGTGATGAAGACGATCATTTATTCAGAACGTCCTTTTCAAAACGTTCCGATTGCCCTGTTAGTAGCAGGAGAAGACTACATTACAGACCCAGAAGTCGTTCGAAGTTGGTTGATGAAGAAAAAGTTAGATGAAATTCAGTTTAAAAAGTGGACGAATCTTCATCATGATATTATTCAAGAGCCCGAACGTGAACAAGTATATTATTATATTGAATCATTCATGCATAATATATTACGTTCCCTTGGGTATGTGATTGAATAGGAGGTAGACGGTTGACGAAAGAAAAGAAAAAGCAGTCTCCAATGATGAAGTGGATACAAGGGATAGGTGCGGCTTTACTTTTAGGAGTCATTGCACTTTTTGCACCAGAGTTATTAGAAGATGATGTGCCAGAAGGTCTTGTACCAGTAGAACTCGTTCGAGTTGTCGATGGAGATACGATTAAAGTGATGTATGAGGGAAAAGAACGGAGTGTCCGTTATTTGTTTATTGATACTCCCGAAACCGTTCATCCGAAGCGTCCGGCACAATGTTTCGGACAAGAAGCATCTGATCGAAATAAAGAAATTTTACACGCAGCGGACCAAGTGTATTTACATTTTGAAAAGCGAAAAAATGATACGAGTAATCGCGTAGAAGATGAAGATAAGTATGGTCGTTTACTCGCACATATTTATGCAGATGAAACGAATGTCCAAGAAGTATTGTTAGAAGAAGGACTCGCTCGTTTAGCATTTATTGAAGGATATGACACACCGACATTGGATCGTTATAAAGAGGCAGCAAATCAAGCGAAAGCGAAAAAGATCGGTGTTTGGAGTTATGAAGGATATACGACGAATCGAGGATTTCGAGATGATGTTTGTACGCCGTAACTGATTCTTTTTGTAGTGAGCAAAAGAGGTGGATTTCACAGATACTTCATGTACACTACAAAAAAGGAGAGGTTTCGTATGACGTTAAAATTAAGTGTTTTAGATCAATCCCCGATTTCAAGTGGAAGTAATGCAAAAGAAGCATTACAATATACAGTTAAGTTGGCACAACTAGCCGATCGACTAGGTTATACACGTTTTCTCGTGTCTGAACACCACGATGCTCGCACATTGGCAGGGTCATCCCCAGAAATATTAATTACGCATTTAGCAACGATGACTGAACGTATTCGCGTAGGTTCTGGAGGGGTTATGTTACCTCATTATTCTGCTTATAAAGTAGCGGAAAACTTTAAAGTATTAGAAGCTTTATTTCCGAATCGCATCGATTTAGGTGTAGGGCGTGCACCTGGCGGAATGCCTCGTGCATCGTATGCATTGAATAATGGACAGTATCAGAAAGTCGATCATTATCCAGAGCAGATTGAAGATTTGCTCGTTTATTTGAATGATGAGGCTTCCAATGATTTTAAATATCCAGGCTTACGGGCGACGCCGATCATAGATACCGTCCCAAAATTATGGATGCTCGGTTCGAGTCCAAATTCTGCACAATTAGCAGCAGAAAAAGAGCTACCGTATATTTTTGCTCATTTTATTAATAATGAAGCAGGAGAAGTGGCAATGCGCACGTATCATAATGAATATTCACCGAATGCTAACCGTCCGAAAGAAAGTGCGGTAGCGGTATTCTTCGTTTGCGCAGAGACAGAAGAAGAAGTAGAAGAAATCGTTTCTTCTCTAGATTTATCCCTTCTTATGCTTGCGCAAGGAATGCCTTCAAATGGAACGCCGAGTCCAGAGTTTGCGATGAATTATCCATATACGGCATTTGATCGTCGAGCGATCGCTGAGAACAGAAAACGCATGGTCATCGGCACACCGAAGCAAGTTCGTGCTCAACTCGAACAATTAGCAGAGCTTTATGATACTGATGAATTTATTTTAGTGATGACTGCTTATGATTATGAGAAAAAGTTAAAAGCGTATGAGTTGTTAGCAAAAGAGATGTTATAAGGAGGAGATCACATGCGTCGTCGATTATGGGAAGAAGATGAACATTGGATTGAAGAGGATTATCGTGAACTAGAAGGCGGAGCATTTCAACCGCATGACCCATTTGCTCCAAACGTCCAACAGATGCAAGAACACGAAGCACCTTTTGGACAAACACCTAATCAATGTATGAACATTCAGAGTTTCGAAGAGTTTTTAGATGCGGACGAGCTTGACCGACCACGTCGAAAAAAATAAACGATTAAAAGGTGCGCAATGAATTATTCGTTGCGCGCCTTTTGTTTTTGACAATAAGTAGTTATCGCTTGAATGAAAGCATGATCATTTTTCTTCGTTCGCTTTTTTGGTCCTTTTGTTCGAATGCCGGCTCGACGCTTTTGTTGATTACTATGTCTTCGCGCGAGTAAAAAGTCGATTGTTAACGGATCATAAAATTTCCCGTCATGGTGTAGGGCTTCTGCGTTTTTAGCGAGTACAATGGCAGCGAGTCCGTAATCTTGCGTAATGACGAGATCTCCTTTTTTTACATAAGGTAAAAGAGCGAAGTCGACAGCATCTGGTCCACTTCCGACAACGATTGTTTTAGCAGGTGGTACGTAGATTTCGTGAGAAAAATCGCAAAAAATATAACAAGGTATTCCGTAAGATTTACTAATTTCTACTGTTTCACGAACAACGGGAGAAGCATCAGCATCGATAAAAATTGTCATATCATCCCTTCTTTCTCTCTTTAGTATAAAGGAAATTCAAAGAAAAGGGGAAAAGTTTCCCTTAGGCAAAAGTACAAAAGTGTGGTAAAATAGAGAAAGATTTGACAACTTGAAGGAGGAAAAGAACGAATGAAAACAGAAGTAATGATCGTTCTCGACACAAATGCTGTCGTAACAAAAAGTCTTGCATTTAAACAATACGTAGAGCGAGCGGCAGGGAAATTTGCCATCGTTTTAGAAAATGGCGTTCAATATGCAGTCATTAAAGAAGAAAAAGTGAAGGATGCCTCTTTAGATGCAGTTCGTAGCATTGCAGGAGAAGTTGGCCGTGCATTACAGGCGCAATCAGCAGATGCAGCAACAATCGGTGCAGCACTTTTTGCAAATGATGAAGAAGTAACAGCATTCGTAGAAGGATGGCACTTAGGACAGTATGCATTTGATAAATATGTATCAGAAAAAGCGAAGCCGGTCGTTCCACTTACAGTAGAAGGCGGTAACGAAGACGCGGTGAAACTCGGAGAAGTACGTGCCCAATCGATGAGCCTTTCACGTGATTTAATGAATGAATTATCAAATGTGTTAAATCCAGAAACATTCCCAGAAGTGTTAAAAGAACATTTCGCAGGAACGAAAGTCGATGTAACGGTTCTTTCAAAAGAAGAAATTGAAGAGCGTCAAATGAACGGTGTGTTAACAGTAGGACGAGGTAGTAAATATGAGCCACGTTTTGTTGAATTAACGTATCGTGCAAATGATGAAAAACCACTCGTTGCACTCGTTGGTAAAGGTGTAACGTTTGATACAGGTGGAATTAGCTTAAAATCAGGAGCAGACCTTTCAGATATGCGTATGGATATGGGAGGAGCAGCAGCGGTTACAGGTGCTCTCAACTTACTCGCACAAACAGAAGCAGATGTAAATGTCGTCGGATTAATTCCAATGGTTGAAAACGCACCCGATAATACGTCTGTTTACCCAGGTGAAATTATCGAATATAAAAATGGTGTAACTGTTCAAGTCGGAAATACAGACGCAGAAGGTCGCCTTATTTTAGCAGACGGTTTAATTCGTGCGGATGAACTTGAAGCGGATTACATCGTTGATATTGCAACACTTACAGGAGCAATTCATAACGCACTCGGTGATAAAATTGGTGGAGTCTTTGCAGGAGATGAAGAGTTAGCGGTTCAAATGAAACGTCTCGGTGAAGAAAATGGTGACTTCGTATGGCCGATGCCACTCGTTGATGCGTA
>JASLGI010000118.1 GCA_030149685.1 Bacillaceae bacterium
GTCGCCGTATGCTGCTTTAACGTCATCAACAACAATTCTATGCGATTCACGTTAGCATTCATCTTACTGATCCTCCATTCTAAAAATTACCTCTAATTTTAAGTTAGCATGAACATTTACAAATAGGAAGTAAGAGGAGTCGGCCTATGAGAAAACACCTAAATAATAGAAAAACCTTTGCTTTTTTTAGACACACTCATTATACTTTGTATTACAACAGATAAAGTATATACAATATTGTTATGAGACAAGAAGGAGGGAACGTTGTGAGTCGTTTAGGGGTCATAAAAAATGTCGCATGGGGTTCAAGTGAAAGAACGAAGAAAGCGCTTTCTTACTTATTTGGGAAAGTGGATACGACACACGGAAAAGATGGACGAAATCGTTCGGAGCAAAAAGAAGGAGAAACGAACGGGAAAAAAGGAGGTTTACCTCCTGGTGGGCGTACTTCATTGCAACGCTTCGGACTCTTAGCTGGTCCGCTCGCTTTTTTACTCATTTTACTTTTCGTTTCACCGACCGGAATGAGTTCAGAAGCGCAAGCTGTTTTAGCGAGTACAGCATGGGTGGCCATTTGGTGGATTACCGAAGCGGTTCCGATTCCTGTCACTTCGTTACTGCCGATCGTCTTATTTACAGTAACCGGTGCGGTAGAAACGTCTGTAGCGAGTAGTTATGCAGACAATACGATCTTTTTATTTTTAGGCGGATTTATTATCGCGTTAGCGATGGAAAAATGGAACTTACATAAAAGAATTGCACTTAGTATTATCGCGTTTGTCGGTACGAGTACAGAGCGTCTCATTTTAGGATTCATGGTTGCTACTGGATTTTTATCGATGTGGATTTCCAATACGGCCACGGCGATGATGATGATGCCAATCGGTCTAGCAATTATCGCTCATGCGAGTGCATCGACGAACGAAAACTTACAACAATCGAATTTCGGAAAAGGTTTAATGCTCGGAATTGGATATTCTGCATCGGTCGGTGGACTCGGTACATTAATCGGTACACCACCGAATACGATTTTTGCAGGTGTGATCGACAAAATGTATGGGATCGACATTTCGTTCGCTAAATGGATGTTGTTCGGTGTACCGCTCTCTATTTTTTTAATGGCGATCGTTTGGTTTTATTTAGTGAAAATTGCCTTTAAGCCAGAAATGAAACAGTTGCCAGGTGGTAAAGAAGTGATCGATGAAGAGCGTGCGCAACTAGGCCGAATGTCGATCGAAGAACGTCGCGTATTATACGTATTCGTATTCGCTGCATTTTTCTGGATCACACGTACATTTTTGCCTGTAGAATTTATTAAAAACAATGTGAACGATACGACTATTGCGATCATCGCAGCTGTTTTACTATTCGTCATTCCTTCGAAGAAAACGTCAACAGGGAAGTTAATGACGTGGACGGATACGAAAAACGTACCGTGGGGAATCTTGCTACTGTTCGGTGGAGGTCTTGCGATTGCAGACGGCTTCAAACAGTCCGGACTCGCATTGTGGATCGGTGAACAGCTTTACGCATTGAACAACATTCCGTTATGGTTAGTGATCGCAATCGTAGCAACGCTCGTTCTTTTCTTAACAGAAGTAACATCGAATACAGCGACTGCAACGATGATGTTCCCGATTATGGCTGCACTGGCAACAGCGCTCGGTGTTCACCCATACGGTTTAATGATTGCAGCAGGTATTGCAGCATCATGTGCATTCATGCTTCCAGTTGCTACACCTCCTAACGCGATCGTATTCGGATCCGGATTGTTGAAAATTCAAGATATGATGAAAGCGGGTATTTGGATTAACTTGTTCTGTATTTTCCTCATTACTGCGGCTGTTTATTTCTTATTGCCGTTCGTTTGGGGAATCGACTTACACGTCTTACCAGAAATGTTCCGCTAAAAAATGAAAACGTAGTAACTGCTTACTTGAAAGAAGTAGTCACTACGTTTTTTCATTGTGTACGATTGTCTGAGTATATTGCTTGCAATGATTGACGTGTGCGTGATAAAGTGAAGATAATTAAAATGTAAGCGCTTACAACTAGAAAGCAAATGTTTCTACGATTATGGCAGAACAAAAAGGGAAAGGGAGTCGTAAGTGAGAGGTTGTTTCTTCCTAGTCGACTAAAAAAGATGAACTTAAACGATCTGTATAGGCGATGAAGAGGAACTAGATTCATACTCGCTTAAAAGACGAACGATTTTTCTATATTTCTTTTTAAAATCGGTTAAAAGACGAACGTTGTAAAAAGAAAAAAGTAAAACATATGTTCATTCATGATCTCTTAAAGTACGTAATTTCAATCTTTAAACACTTTATTGCTATTTTTGTAAAAGTTTAAAAAACGAACGTTTAAAGTTGAATGTTGTATGAATCAAATCATTGCAACATAAGCGTTCGTGTAACAAGAACGTGTAAAAGTGCATAGAATCAGTAAGAAAACGAGATTTTTTCAGAAAATACGATGAATTTCAATGATTCTTTCAAAAACAATGTGCTTGAAAAGTAGAAAAAGATGAAGTACTATTTGTAGCGAATAAATTTTTTCAATAAAGTAATCGTTCAAGAGAGATGAGTGGACCATTACAATTTATTAGGAGGAACAAAAATGACAGAAGCTAAAATTTATGCAAATCCGAATACAGAAGGCGCGATTATTGATTTTAAAAAGCAGTACGAAAACTTCATCGGTGGAGAATGGGTAGCACCAGTAAAAGGCGAATACTTCGATAACGTGTCACCAGTGAACGGTCAAGTATTTACACGTGCACCACGTTCAACGAAAGAAGATATTGAACTCGCATTAGATGCAGCGCATGCAGCGAAAAAATCGTGGGGCGAAACATCGGTAACAGACCGCGCGAACATTTTATTAAAAATTGCTGACCGCATGGAAGAAAACCTTGAAAAATTAGCAGTTGCTGAAACGTGGGACAACGGGAAAGCAGTACGTGAAACGTTAAATGCTGACATCCCACTCGCGATCGATCACTTCCGTTACTTCGCAGGAGCAATCCGTGCGCAAGAAGGCGGCATTAGCCAAATCGACAACGACACAGTCGCTTACCATTTCCACGAGCCAATCGGTGTCGTCGGACAAATTATTCCGTGGAACTTCCCACTTTTAATGGGTGT
>JASLGI010000198.1 GCA_030149685.1 Bacillaceae bacterium
CCAATGGCTCCTTTAATGGTCGGCTTAGGGATTGCAGGATTAGGAATGTCACTTGTCCCATCTAAAACGACGAATGCTTCAACTTCTCAAGCAGAAGGAGAGACACGTGGGAATACGGAAAGTAAAAACATTTCACAAAGTGTAGCGAAAGGTCAATCGCAAACGACGACGACGGGTACAAGTATACAAATTGAAAATACGAACTATAAAGTAAAATCGATTCTAAATAAAGTGCAACAGCAATTAGAGAGAATTGATATGTCGGAAAACTACGGAATGTGGAATTTCGCGGCTTATTTTTTATCAGAAGATGCTGAAACGGCTCAAGTCGCGGCATCGACGTACCAATCTCTCATTCGAGGGGAAACATCGTATTTGGAAAATAGTGCGATTAATGTATGGTATCCACGAGATCCTCATTATTTAAATGTGCAACGTGCTCTCGCACAATTTGAACATCCGCAATTTAGTATCGGGCCAGATTTAGCTCCGATTGATGCGGGGACATTAATTCATACACGTGAGTTATCAGTCGCTTTCGGTTTACCTCGGAAGTCGATTACAGGGCTGCCCGTTATGGAGATGGCCGAGTTTGGACGAGATGTGAGAAAGCACGATCCCGATTCACACCAGCGTGCGAAAATTAAACTCGGAACGATTTATCATATGGGTCAAGTTGAACGTGAACCGATTGAATTAGATGTGGAAAGTTTATCAATGCACACATTTATTACAGGAACGACGGGGACGGGAAAATCGAATACGGTGTACCATATGTTGCATGAGTTGAAAGAACAGGGGATTCGATTTTTAGTCATCGAGCCTGCAAAAGGTGAGTATCGTCATGTTTTCGGAGGATACGAGGACGTTTCCGTTTACGGAACGAATGAAAAAATTACTCCTTTACTAAAAATTAATCCGTTTTATTTCCCCGAACAAATTCATGTGTTGGAACATATTGATCAATTGATTGAAATCTTTAATGCGAGTTGGCCGATGTATGCGGCGATGCCAGCAGTATTAAAAGAAGCGGTTGAACGTGTATATATTCAAGCAGGTTGGAATTTACAACATTCGTACCATTATGAACAAACTCCTCGTTACCCATCGCTTCATGAATTGATTGAAATGTTGAAAGTCGTCATCGATCAGTCAGATTACTCACAAGAAGTGAAAAGTAACTATACGGGTTCGCTCGTAACTCGTGTACAATCTTTACGAAACGGAATTGCTGGAAAAATATTAGTAAGTGACGAAATTGCACCTGAAACATTGTTTGAAAGCAATTGTATTATCGACTTGAGCCGTGTCGGTTCGATGGAAACAAAATCTTTATTAATGGGTTTACTATTCATGCGTTTAAAAGAACATCGCATTGCGACAGCGACTGAAACGAATACTTCGCTAAAGCATGTGACCGTCTTAGAAGAAGCGCATCATTTATTGAAACGAGTGACACCAACAGGAGAAGGAAATCAATTGCAGGCGCAATCGGTCGAAATGATTTCAAACAGTATGGCAGAAATGCGCACATATGGGGAAGGATTCATCATCGCAGACCAATCACCGAACTTACTCGATTTATCAGCGATTCGTAACACGAACACGAAAATTATTATGCGTTTGCCAGAAGGACAAGATCGACAAGACGTCGGTCAAGCAGCAGCTTTAAATCCTTTCCAAATCGATGAAATACCAAAACTTGAAAAAGGAATCGCTGTTATTTACCAAAATGACTGGCTTCAACCAGTTCTCGGGAAAATTGCACATTTCACAGATGAACGTCCATTTAGTTACACATATTCCGTGAAAGAAGAGCTGAAAGAGAAGCGAGCACGACAAACAGCAGTTTTACGTTCTTTATTCGACTCAAAATCACCAAAGCTTATCGATTACATAGAGCAAAGTTTCTTGACGCGTCGCCTAAAACTTTGGTACGCAGCAGGAAATTACGAAGATACGGAGTTAAAAAATGAGTTTGTTTCTCAATTTTTAAACGGTTCTCACATTTTAACATATGCGAAGCAAGCACCTTCTCCGGATGAATATCACGCTCGTTTAGAACAAATTTTGCGTTATGAAATGGATACAAAAGATCGTAAGTTGACGTATCAAGTAATAAATGCTTTACTCCGAAATATGGATGAATCTTTTGCTGAACATTGGCGGGAGCAAAATTATATTGAAGGGATGGAGGGAGTAAAATGATGGACCCTTTTTCAAAAGCAATGGAAATAACAAAAGAAATACAAATCGAAAAACCGAAAGATGTACCAGACTACTTCAAGGAAACGAGTGAAGTGAGTGAATCGGTTGAAGTGGACAAAGTAGAAGAAGTGCTAGAAGAGAATACGGAAGAAGTAGAAAAAACGGCACAAGAAGGAACAGAACAGGACGTCCGACAAATTGATACACCTAACCAACATTTAGAAGGACAAACTGTTGGAGATACTGGTGTTGAAATGAAGCGTCAAGAAACTATCGATAGCGATGGCAATCGAGTAGAAGGGGTTTTCCCAGAGTTCGATTCAGAATTTGATGCCCAATTAGACCCGGAAGATTATGAAAAAAGCGATGCCTATCATAAAAAAGAAGCGAACGCTCAGTTGAAAGAGGCGATTGAAAAAGACCCAAGTCTGGCAGAACAATTTACACCAGAACAATTAGAGCAAATCCAAGATGGGCGCACCCCGCGTGGCTACGTTTGGCATCATAATGAACAACCTGGAAAATTACAGCTCGTTGATGCGAACACACATCAACAAGTAAGACATACAGGAGGTCGCGCAATTTGGGGCGGCGGTACTGAAAATCGTTAATAGGAGAGATCAATATGGAATGGAAATATACGATTGCTTTAGAAGATGAGACACTCATCGAAAAATTTGAATCGACATATGATGTGAAGTTTCCGGTAAGCTTCATTCAAATTGTGAAACAATACAACGCAGGCTATCCGACTCCTCCAGCTTATGGAGATCGAGAAGCGAAAGCATTGCTTTCTTTCAATCCAACAGATGACGAGTCGATATGGGAAGCGATGAAACAAATGCAGGAAGCGCGTGTAACGAATGTCGTCCCATTTATGAATGATGATTTTGGTAACTACATTTGTTTTTATGAAGACCCATTAGAAGATGAACAACAAATAGTATTTATTGATAGCGAACGCGATCATTCAATGAAAGTAATCGCTGAAAATTTCGATGCTTTTTTAGCTTTATTCCGATAGTAAAAGAAACGAGTATTTGCCTATTAGGTGAATGCTCGTTTTTTCGTGAAGTAAAGTGGGTATGAATAGGGCGAGGTGATGATTGTGACGAGATGGCAAAAAGGGTATGACGTGGAGCCGAGGCATTATCGCATCCATATGCGAGAGCGGACGGAGCTTGTGAAGCGGGATTTTGAAACATTGGATGAACAAATTGAAGAAAATGAAGACGAAGCGGTACAAAAGATTTTGAAAAGGCGACGCAGTCAACGATACGGGATGTTCATGTTCGAGTTGTTTCAAATCGTCGAACAAGGGTGGAAGCTCGCCCATGAGTTTTACTACGACGAACCGTTTGTGCATCGCGAAGCATTGAATGCATATTATGCGAAACATGGACATTATACGAGCACGATCGCTTTACTTGAAGAAGCGCTCGCGCCGAAAATTGGGAGACCGCTCCATTTATCGTATTATGTTGACGTACGAAATTATTTAGTACATGAAGAACTCAATCTCGTCTTAGCATTGAAGGAAAGTTATTTCGAACTGATGGAAAAAGAAGAGCGCACAGAAGAAGAAGAGCAAAATTTCCGTCTGTTACAGATTTTCCGAACGAGAAAGCCCACTCCTTTAGGTGTGGGATGAAAGTGAGGTCGGATACGGAGTATCACTAAAAACTGAAAGGTTTGTGGTGCTTCAAGTAGCCGAAAATCACACTCTTTTTATTGTATAAGTGTCGCAGTTCATAAATAAAACTGATACATTTTATTTATGAACGAATATAGACAAACAAAAACAACCATATCATTAATCAACTATCATTTCGTTTTTTGTCCTAGATACAGGAGGAAAATATTCCTTCGTAGTGATGTAGAGGAGCGTTTTAAACAATTGGTACAAGAAGTATGTGAAGAATTAGATATTGTCATTGTTGCTTTAGAGTGTGACAAAGACCACACACATATGTTTCTTAATGCACTACCAACCTTTAGTCCTGCGAATATAATGGCAAAAATCAAAGGAGTGACTTCTAAAAAGTTAAGAGAGGAATTTCCTCATCTTCGACATTTGCCAAGTCTATGGACACGCTCGTATTTCGTTTCTACCGCAGGGAATGTATCAAGCGAAACAATAAAGCGTTATGTCGAACAACAAAAAACAAGTGGGTGAAAACGCTTTGCGTTTTGTTAACTTAAAAGGAAAAAGTAAATCAGAATTAGAAAATATGCTTCTGGAAAGGCAAGACAACTTGTTGTTTGGATTCAAGATGATTCAACAAGGAACTGCAAAATCATCATTAGCAAAAGAAATGCGTAAAATTGAACAAGAAATCTCAATTATTGAACGTAAGTTGAAAAGGAGGTGAGTCATATGTCACAAACAATAACAGTTAAAATCAAGTTACTTCCTACAAAAGAGCAAGCAACAATCCTTGAAGAAATGAGTAAAACGTACATCTCCACTATCAATACTCTCGTTTCTGAAATGATTGCTGAAAAGAAAAGCACAAAGAAGTCGAGTAAAGATATTTCTGTTTCTTTGCCAAGTGCT
>JASLGI010000200.1 GCA_030149685.1 Bacillaceae bacterium
GCGCCTTTTTCGCAAAAAATCGATGCACTCGTCGTTCGTGTATCGTGTATCGGTTCATAATTACTTCGTTCGATAATTGCTTCGCTATTATGGCAAACAGTATAGCCATCAGGAGTTAATGTTAATTGACCGCGCCCTTTCGTAAGGGAAGCGAATTGTGCAGGGTAAGATGCAAAATTTGCTACAGGGACACGTGCTCGTAAATCAATGCGTGTACCTTCTTGGGTAGGAGGTTCGGCAATGCCTGCACCGCGTTCGATATCGCTCATGAGTCGCCCGAGATGTTCTGCTTCAATACGCGCATGAAGTTCATACATCGGTTCGAGTATAGACATGTCCACCTTTTCCAATGCTTGACGAATCGCTCTCCGCGTTGCTTGTTGTAAGTCACCAGGAGAAGTGTGACGTAAATGAGTTGCTGCTTTTAATAGCCGTACGTGGATGTCGGTCCATTCAGCTCCGATTGACGTACCGTAATGCGTACCTCGTACTACTTCTTCTTTAATGAGCATCCGTTCACCACTCGTTAAGTCGTTCGGGTGCGTGTCATCAATATACGTGATGCCTGTGCCTTCTTCGTTCGGTGATAATTCGACGTGAACTTCTGCATAGTGTTTGAGCGGTTCGAAGTGGCCGTAGCCGCGCACGGATCTGTTGATTGTTTCTCGATAAATAATTTGAGGTTCGCTAAATGTCACTTTGAGTTGGAATCGTTCTCTTAATGTCATTTGTAATGTTTCGAGTTGAATGAGACCGAGCATATGAATCATAATGACTTTATTCGTCTCATCCCAAGAAATATTGAGTGACGGGTCTTCAGCTCCGAGTTGTTCGAAATACGACCAAATGACTGGTAAAGGACGCTCGTCTTCTATATGGACTGCTGCTTGCATCATCGCTTGTGGCGAATTGATTCGAATCGCCGCTTGACCGAATGTATCGCCAACTTCAGGAGAAGGTAAACCTAAAAATACGACGACATCTCCTGCTTGTGCTTCTTGTACACGCGTATACTCATGACCATTGGCGACGAAAAGATTCGTTACTTTCACTCGTTCTCCGCGGAAAGTAATCGTCTCTCGTAAACGAACGACACCTGATAATAGGCGAGCAAAAGCGAGACGGTGGCCACGTTCATCGTGGCGGATTTTGAAAATAACGCCACTCGTTTCTTTTGAAGCGTCTTGATGAGCACTTATCCACATGTGGATAAGTTGGAAATACTCGAATACTCCTTCTCCGTGTAATGCGCTTCCTGTGGATACGATTGCCCAGTCGTCTTTTTCATTATAAGTACGAATAATTGTATGAAGGCGTTCGATGGAGACTGTATCCTCGATCCATGCATCGAGCAGTTTTTCTTCACTTAGTGCGAGCGTTTCAATTGTTGATTCGTTCAGTTGTAATCCGTCGGTCACGTCGATAAGTGGGAGATAGAGGCGCGATTGTAATGATTGTAGTAACGCTTCTTTCGTTCGTTCCGTCGCATCCATTTTGTTCATAAAGTAAAAGGTAGGGATACGTAATTGCTGAAGTTTTGTAATGATGGCTTCTGTCGTTCCTGTTAAGCCGTCTAACGCACTAATGACTACGATTGCTGCGTCTAAAATAGGTAATGTGCGTTCCATTTCTGGAGAGAAGTCTAAGTGGCCGGGAGTGTCGATCCACGTATAAGTAATGTCGTCGTAAGTAAATCTAGCTTGTTCTGCAAAGACGGTCATTCCCCGAGATTTTTCAACTTCGTGAAAGTCGAGAAATGTATTGCCATGGTCGACACGCCCGCTCGTAAACCGATCGGCAACATGACTGAGTAAGTGTTCTGTAAATGTCGTTTTTCCTGCGTCGACGTGTGCGACGATCCCAATTGTTCGAAACATCGGATTCCTCCTTTTTCGTCTATTGTACCAAATGTTTTTGTGAATTGTTTCGAAGGAGTTGTTTTTTGGTACAATGAAAAGAATACGTATTCTCTAAAGGGAAGAGAAGTTCATACGTATCACAAAGGGGAAATGATTATGCACGAAGGGTATACGGTAAGAGATGTTCAGTTTTGGGTGTTAGTGATCGGTTTAGGTGTGGCATCGATGTTCGTTTTTTCTGCGATGTATGCGGTGCAGCCGATTTTGCCATTGTTTACACGAGAATTTGATGTGTCTGTCGCATATTCGAGTATGACGATGTCAGCGATGACGATCGGACTCATTATCGGATTAATTACAGTCGGTTTCATTTCAGATCGTAATGGGAGACGCCCATATGTCGCATGGTCCGTTATTTTATCAGCTGTACCATTCGTTATTATTCCGTTTATTGACTCTTTTTTCTGGATCGTCGTCCTCCGATTTTTCCAAGGAGTTGCATTAGCAGGTGTACCTGCTGTAGGTCTTGCTTATTTAAATGAGGAAATTCATCCGCAGTATCGTAGTATTGCAACAGCTTTATACATATCATTTAATGGGATTGGTGGGATGAGTGGTCGTGTATTGACCGGTGTGTTAGCAGAAAATTATTCCTGGCAGCTCGCTCTTTTCATTTTAGCGGGTTCTGGAATTGCGATTTACGTCTTGCTTTTATTTGGCTTACCGAAGTCGCGAAATTTTGAACCGAGTCATGTATCTATCGAAGAAGATATGAAAGGGTTTTTCGTTCATTTTAAAAACCCGAAATTGCTTGCGATATTTGGTCTCGGTCTCGTCTTACAAGCATCGTTTACTGGTGTATGGACGTTTCTGCCATTTTATTTAGCAGAGCCACCATTTAATTTGCCATTAGATGTTATTTCAATGACGTATTTTGCTTATGGAATGGGGATTGTCGGAGCGCCGGTAGCAGGGGTACTCGCTGCAAAATATGGATTGAGCCGTGTACGCGCATCGGGAATTTTCATTTTAAGCGCAGGAGTTTTCATGACGATCATTCCGTCGATTTCATTTGTTATCGTTGGGATGTGTGTCATTTGCGCAGGCTTTTTCACAGCACATTCATTAACAGCAACGACAGTGAGCAATGTTGCGACACATCATAAAGGAAGTGCGTCGAGCTTATATCTCGTTTCTTATTATGTCGGTGTAGCAATTGGAAGTACATTACTCGGTCCTGTTTGGGAATATGGCGGCTGGGTATGGCTCGTGATGATCACAGGTATTTTACCGGTTGCTTATTATGTTATGTTAACGTGGCAAACGAGAGGAAAAACAGTGTAAAAAAAGTGCTTGAGATTTAAATGATCTCAAGCACTTTTTTAATGTTCATTCATCGATGAAAAAGAAGCTTCTACTTCGCTTTTTGTTAATGGCGCACAGTAGAAATTACCTTGTGTATACGTATACGGAAGTCTTTGGACGAACTGATGTTGTTCGGCGGTTTCAATACCGGATAAAAAGATGTCAACGGATAACTTTTGAGCAAGTTCAGTAATCGATTGAACGATTGCTTTATTTGCGGGAGTCATCGTTTGTAAAAACTTGTCGTCGATTCGAATACTTGTAATCGGCGTCGTACTTAAATGATGATAAGAGGATTGGCCCGTTCCAAATTTTGATAAAGTAACAGCAATCCCTTTATTTCGTAAAGCTTCGACGATCGAATGGAAATATTCCGCATCATTTGTAGAGTTTCGTACGTGAATATTTAAAAATTCAGGAGCGAGCTCAACGTCACGCAAAATTTCTAATGTACGTTCGATAAAGATTGGTTGTTCGAACAATTGCGCCGAAACATTAATATTTAATTGTTGAATCGGCAATTGAATTTCGAGCCAATATTTCATCTGTAAAATAGCTTTTTTCATCATCCATAAGCCGAGCGGAACGATAAGTCCAGCATTTTCAGCGATAGGAATAAGGACGTCTTCTGTAATCTTTCCTCGCTTCGGATGATTCCAAATGATCGTCGCTTCGACACCGAAAATATTTTGATTGTTTTTTTCATAAATCGGTTGATACATGAAAGAAAACTGCTCAAATAACAGAGCGCGGCGTAAATCCATTTCGAGTAATGTTTTTTCGATCATTTCATTTCGTAACGTTTCAGTGAAAAATTGATACGTATTTTTTCCTTCGCTTTTTGCTAAATACATTGCAGAGTCGGCATTGCGCAATAGTTCTTCATATGAATCCCCATCTTGCGGAAAAATACTAATACCGACACTCGGTGTAACGTAAATATTGTATTTATCAATTTGAAAAGGTTCTGCAATATTAGAGACGATTCGTTGTGCGACAGATTCAACTTCTTCTTTTATAGCAGATGAAATAACGACGACATATTCATCCCCAGCTAGACGTGACACGATATCATGCGAACGAACAGATGCATTTAACCGACGACCAACTGCTTGAAGTAATTTATCTCCGACTAAATGTCCCATTGAGTCGTTTACATTTTTAAATCGGTCTAAATCGATAAACATCAGAGCGAATTTTTCTCCTGTAAAAGAATAACGACGTATTCTTTCTGTGACGAGTTGTGCGAGTAACTGTCGGTTCGGTAACTTCGTCAACTCATCGTAATACGCCATTTCAACAATTTTTTCTTCTGCAATTTTTCGTTCAGTAATGTCGACCCCTGTTCCGACCACTTCAGTCACACGCCCATTTTCAATAATCGGAGATAAATAAATTAAAATAACATGGTGCATATAAGAAATTTCAAATTGCACTTGCTGTCCGTGATAAGCCCTTAACAAATGACGTAAAATGACGAACCGTTTATATTCATCGAAATGTTCTTGAATAAACGTAGAGTCGTTTATGACTTCTGTTGTCAGGCCAAGAGCTCGTGCTAAATGTCCTTCGATCAAAGTTGCTCGAATTTTTCCACGTTTAGGCATCTCATATTTAAAAATAATGTTCTGCAAATGTTTTACAGTTTGAGAGAAATCGTTTTGCAACGCTCGTTCAAGACGCGCTTGTGCTTTCTTTTTTTCTGTAATATCGACTTGAATACTAATATAGTAGCTATCATTTTCGATAGGAGCTAAGAAAGGAACAATCGTTGTATACACCCAATAATGTGTGCCATCTTTTGCTACATTACAAATTTCTCCCGTCCAAATATCCCCGCTTGTAACGGTTTTCCATAGTCGCTGAAAAAATGCTGGAGGATGAACGTTGGAACTGACAAGGTTATGCGTTTTTCCGATTAAATCTTCTTTATTGTATTGATAGAAAGAAGAAAATTTATCGTTCACATATGATAGCCGACCGTGATGATCGACTATTGAAACGATGGAAGATAAGTGCAATGCTTTTTCGATGTTTTGTAAGTGTTCGCGTTCTTTTTCATGTTGGTTCATTTTTAACGTCTGTTTCGTTATATCAGAGCCAAACAGTAAATAGCCGATAATTTCTTCTTTTTCTTTTAACGGTACGTAAACACCGTGGATCCAAAAAGAAGAACCGTCTTTTTTACGTCCATGAATCGTTTGGTTTTCATTCGAATGAGCCGTTTGTTCATACGGAGAAAATTGCAAAAGCTCACACGTTTGTCCAACGAGTTCATCGATTGAATATTGGCTCAGCAGACAAAAGTTTTCATTCGCATTCGTAATTCGGCGATTCGCATCAAAAACGAGCAAATAAAATTGTTTTTGAATGAGCTGCGAAAAGTATGCCGAATCTTGAAGGTGTTGGAATGCCATTGTGACCAATTCCTTTCTGTAGAGACTTTCTACATAATCTTTCATATACAGAAGTTCATTCCGTAAAGTTGTATTTTTGAAGAAAAAAATAAGACAAATGACTGAATATACAACCTTTTTAGTTATAATTCATTATATACGATAGAGGATAAAAGGACCAATCAAAAAAAGAAAAAGTTAAAAGGAGCATTCTTCCTCTAATGTAAAGAAAAGATATGAAAAAGATAAGAAGAAAAAAGAAATGAGAAAAACTAATAAAAAATCGATATTTTCCATTAAAATGATCGAATGCTCTCTAAACAAATGTTCATGATTATATGATATCTTTCAAAAGATTGCCGAATACAAAGTGTTAGAATAGAGAGAATGGTAGTATAATTAAAAGAGAAACTGAATTTGAGTGTAAAGAAGGAGTGGAATGATTCAGTGAGTAATAATTTACGATTAAATGAGCTTTTAAAGATTATGGGTCAACTATTTTCAGAAGAAGTGTCATTAGCGATTACAGATAACGAAAAATATTTGTATTACGAACCGAGTAAAAGGATCGATTTAAAAATTGAACCAGGTCAAAAGTTACGTGAAGGAACGATCGGATATCGTGCAGTGAATGAAAACCAAAAAGTATCTGACTTCGTGCACCGTGACTTGTTCGGTGTACCTTATTACGGAAAAGCTGTTCCATTTGAAGAAGATGGAATCATCGGTTGCGTAATGGCGATCTATCCTGCTTATACAGAAGGAAAGTCAGTCGTTACGTTAAAGACGAAAGAAGGTTGGATTCCGGTTCCATTTGAAGAAATTCAATATATCGAAGTAAAAAACCGTAAGACGTATGTCGTTTCAGAAAGAATGACAGGAACTCATAAAAATTCATTGCAAAGTTTTGAATTTTTATTGCCGCGTCATAAGTTCGTTCGCTGTCATCGATCGTTCATCGTAAACATTCATCAAATCGATGAAATTTACCCTGACACACACTCGACTTTTATTTTACGCATGAAAGACGGCGAAGAAGTGCCAGTAAGTCAATCATACTCTAGTTATTTCCGACGTTTATTAGGTTTTTAATTAGGAAATGATTACAACGATAAAAAGGTGGGTACATAAATTGTACGCATCTTTTTATTTTTTTGAAAAAATCATTGGAAGCGCCTTCAAATCAACGTTTTTAAATGACTGAAGCACATATAAAATAACTGAACCTATGAAAAAAAGTCACAAAACAGACAAAAAGTGTTGCAAGTTTGGAAAATAGATGATAATCTACAAGTGTAAATGGTTTTAGACGTATTTTTGCTCATTAGGTAGTGCTTTTATTTGCTTTAATCATTCAATGCCTGAATTAAACAAAACGATTCGAACGAATGAAAGGGAGTAGTGAACAAATGACAAACAAATTAGATCGTATTCAAAATGATATGTTACGCGACCGTGTAGTGACAGCTGAAGAGGCTGCATCATGGATCGAAGACGGAATGACACTTGGCCTTAGTGGATTTACACTTTCAGGAGATGCAAAAGCAGTACCTGATGCACTCGTTGAACGTGTGAAAAAAGGCGATAAAGTAAAAGTAAACGTCTACACAGGAGCATCACTCGGTTCTGAAACGGATAGTAAATTATCAACTAATGGTGTATTAAACAAACGTCTACCATTCCAAGCAGACCGCGCACTCCGTGGAGAAATTAATAAAGGTTCATTATTATATGTAGACCAACATTTATCACAAACAGCAGAATATGTGCGCCAAGGAGTTTTACCACATATTGACTTCGCTATTTTAGAAGCATCAGCTGTTGAAGAAGATGGTACAATCATCCCAACAACATCTGTCGGTAACTCAAGCATTTTCGCTGAAAAAGCAGATAAAATTATTTTAGAAATTAACGTAGCACAACCGGACTTCACAGGTATGCACGACATTTACGTGCCAGGTGAACAAGGAAAACGTGACCCAATTCCTTTAACTGGAGCGAGCGATCGCATCGGGCATCACGGAATTAAAGTAGATCCAGAAAAAATCGCAGGAATCGTCTTCACAGACCAAGCGGATACACCGTCACCAAACGCAGGTCCAGACGAAGATACAGAAACGATGGCAGCGAATTTAATGGACTTCTTACGTAAAGAAGTAAAAGAAGGTCGCCTCACGAATGAATTACTCCCACTTCAAGCGGGAATCGGTTCACAAGCGAACGCTGTAATGCTCGGATTATTAAATTCTGAATTCGAAAACCTCGAAGTATATTCAGAAGTTATCCAAGACGCAATGTTCGACTTACTCGATGCTGGGAAATTAAAATTCGCATCAGCGACATCGATTACAATTACAGAAGAGAAAATGAAAGAAGTTTACAGCCGTATGGAAGACTACAAAGATAAAATTGTCCTCCGTCCGCAAGAAATTTCAAACCACCCAGAGATCATTCGCCGTATAGGAATTATCGGAGTCAATACAGCGCTTGAATTCGATATTTACGGAAACGTCAACTCAACGCACGTAATGGGTACAAACATGATGAATGGAATCGGTGGTTCAGGAGACTTCGCACGTAACGCGCGAATTGCTGTATTCGTAACGAAATCTGTTGCTAAAGACGGGAAAATCTCATCAGTCGTTCCGATGGTTGCACATACAGACCATACAGAGCACGATGTGGACGTACTCGTAACAGAACACGGATATGCAGACTTACGCGGACTCGCACCACGTGAGCGTGCGCCACTGATCATCCAAAACTGTGCGCACCCAGACTTCCGTGATGAGTTAATGGCTTATTACAACGAAGCAGTTGAAAAAGTAGGCGGACAAACACCGCACATTCTTGAAAAAGCATTTGATTTCCATACACGTTTACGTGATACAGGTTCAATGCACGAAGAATAAGAAATACGATACTTTTCATCCAGCATTCTTAACGAGTGCTGGATTTTTTGTGTGAGCGACAATAGAAGAATACTGAGAGAACAAGTATAAAATGAGTGATTTGTCAATAGTAAAAATGCTAGTAAAATCGATGAAAGGACGAAGGAAAAGCTGTTTTTTTCTCGTTTTTCCTTCTTTTTTTAGAAGGAATGGAGGGAATAAAAAGGAATGAATAGTGACAAAAACTAAAAATATGTGTTTCAGATATATAAAATGCTGGCTCACTCATATAAAGCGTTTTCAGTCTGTAAAGCTTCAAAAAAGTGAATTCTTGTTGTATCATTAGACATGAGTAGCTTTATAACAATTTTGTGAAAAGGGAGTAGTGATCGAATGACTAATAAATTAGACCGCATTCAAAACGAACAATTACGTGACCGTGTTGTAACAGCTGAAGAAGCAGCAGCATGGATCGAAGATGGTATGACACTCGGACTTAGTGGATTCACACTTTCAGGAGATGCGAAAGCAGTACCCGCTGCACTCGTAGAACGCGCGAAAAAAGGCGA
>JASLGI010000213.1 GCA_030149685.1 Bacillaceae bacterium
TTAATTAATCCTTCCCAACGTCTCATTTGTTTATTCCCCTTCCACACGGTAGTGACTTAAAATATCGAGTACGCTATCCGTGTTTTTCAATTGTTCGATAATATCTAAATGTTGTTGACGTGAAATCTCATGTGTAATTAAAACGAGATCTGTTCCGTCTTGTTCTTCATCTGCATGTTGAATGACTGTCGCAAGGCTTGCACCATTTTCGCTATAAAGTGACGTTAAGTGTGTGAGTACGCCTACTTCGTCTTTTACTAAAATACGGTGGAAATAACGGCTGAACTTTTTGTCATCTGTTTTCATTTTACGCTCGTATTGTGGTGCGTGAGGACGTTTTCCATTCACACCGAGAAGTAAGTTACGGCACGCTGCGACGATATCTCCTGTCACAGATGTCGCTGTCGGTAATGAACCTGCCCCTGGTCCGTAAAACATCGTTTCACCGACGGCATCTCCGTACACGTATACGGCGTTAAACTCATTGTTCACTGTCGCAAGTGGGTGCTCATTTGGAATGAACACAGGCTCTACTGCTACTTCGATACCATCTTCATCTTTTTTCGCACTACCTGCTAATTTCACGGTATATCCGAAACGGCTCGCTAATTCGACATCTCCGTCTTTAATTTCACGAATCCCTCGAACTGAAACGTCATCTAAACGAACTTGTGTCGAAAAGGCAAGCGACGCTAAAATAACCATCTTACGTGCAGCGTCAATTCCGTCGACGTCCGCTGTCGGATCAGCTTCTGCAAAACCTAAATCTGTCGCAAGTTGTAAAGCTTCATCATAGCTCATATTTTCTTCTTTCATTTTTGTTAACATGAAGTTCGTCGTACCGTTGACAATTCCTGTTAATGCATGAATGCGGTCTGATGCGAGTCCATCTTCTAATGTACGAATGAGTGGAATACCTCCACCGACGCTCGCTTCGAAAAAGAGATCGACGCCTTTTTCATCCGCAATTTTTAATAGTTCTGGTCCTGATTCTGCCATTACGTCTTTATTTGCTGTAACGACGCCTTTTCCTGCAAGAAGTGCTTGTTCCATCGCTTCTTTTGCAAAACCTGTACCGCCCATTACTTCGACGATTAAATCGATCGAGTCATCTGACAATACTTCATCTAAATTGTCTGTGAACAATTTCTTATCTAAATGCGTCTTTCGGTCTTTTGATAAATCGCGAACGAGCACCTTTTTAATATGAACGGGAACACCTAATTTATACTGTAAGTCTTCCTGATGATTGTGTAAAATTTGCGCTACTCCGCTTCCTACAACGCCGAAGCCGAGCAAACCAATATGAATTCCTTTTTTCATTGACGATTCTCCTCACTTTATGTACACTATGAAAAAACAAACGTTCTTCCTGTAAGGACAATTATAAAGAAATATCCATTGAAAAACAACCTTAATTTCTTTATGATGAATATTATAACAGAATTGTTGGTCAATTTGGAAAGTTATAAAATTTTATTTATGAAGGATCTGATACATATGAAAGTATGCAAATTTGGTGGAACATCTGTCGCATCGGCAGAACAAATCGAAAAAGTATTTAATATTGTAACGAGTGATGAGTCTCGACGCATCGTCGTCGTCAGTGCGCCAGGAAAACGTTCTTCGGACGATACGAAAGTGACAGACTTACTCATTGCGCTCGGCGAAAAAGCGCTAGCGAATGAGTCAACAGACGAAGCACTTGAAGAAGTGACGAATCGTTATCGATCAATCGCAAAAGATTTACAAGTCGATCCAGCTATTATGACGACGATTGAAGAAGATTTAAAAAAACGACTCGACATTTCAAAAGAAGATGAAGAATATTTCATGGACTGCATGAAAGCTTCAGGGGAAGACAATAACGCAAAGTTGATTGCAGCATATTTCCAAAAACGTGGAGTTCCTGCAAAATACGTTTCACCGAAGGAAGGCGGCTTGATCGTCAACGACCGACCAGCACGTATGCGCGCACTTCCTGAAGCATACGAACAGATGGCAAAACTTCGAGATACGGAAGAAATTGTCGTCTTCCCTGGATTTTTCGGTTTCACAAAAGACGGAACATTACGTACATTTGACCGCGGAGGTTCAGACATTACAGGCTCACTCCTTGCAGCTGCAACAGAAGCGGACATGTATGAAAACTTTACAGACGTCGACGGTGTCTTCGCAGCAAACCCAGGTGTTGTCGATAATCCTGAAGGAATCGATAAAATGACTTACCGTGAAATGCGAGAGCTCGCGTATTCTGGCTTCTCTGTTTTCCATGACGAAGCGTTAATGCCTGCTTTCCGCAAATCGGTTCCAGTTTGTATTAAAAATACGAACAATCCATCTGCACCAGGTACGATGATCGTGCGCGAACGCCAACATGCACCAGACCGTCCAGTCGTCGGAATTGCCGCAGACGATGGCTTCATGACGTTGTATGTCGACAAATATATGATGAACCAAGAAGTCGGATTCGGTCGAAAATTACTGCAAATTCTTGAAGATGAAGGGATTTCTTATGAACATACGCCTTCAGGAATTGATAACTTATCGGTCATTATGCGTGAACAATTTTTAAGTGAAGAAACAGAACAACGTATTCTCGATCGTATTGAAAAAGAATTAGAGCCGGATCACGTACAAGTTGAGCACGATTTATCAATGATCGTCCTCGTCGGTGAAGGTATGCGTCACCAAACGGGACTTACTGCTCGTGCAGCAAGTGCGATCGCTCGAACAGGCGCAAGTATTCAAATGATCAACCAAGGATCATCTGAAGTAAGTTTAGTCTTCGGAATTATGACAAAAGATGAAGATAATATTTTACGTGCGTTATACGAAGAATTTTTTAACTAAAAAAAAGCGATGACCGTTAATGACGGCTCATCGCTTCTTTTTT